>CAZNYE010000056.1:0-3296 GCA_964577185.1 uncultured Pseudomonadales bacterium
GGGCGAGAGCGCGGTATCGAAGTGATCGATCGATGCAATCTCACGGTGCTACTCGAACCGGGTCAGGAGGCACTCGCGGACTTCCTTGCGGAGCAGGGCGTGACCATCATTGCTTCTCTGCCGTGCTATCTCGAAGAAAACTTGGAACGCCAGCGAGGAGCAGGGGTGCACGACAAGAGTATTCGCGCAATCAGATTGCTCAACCGTCTCGGCTACGGCGCTCACGAAGCGCTGAAGCTTCACCTTGCGTTCAATCCAATTGGGCCCACACTCCCGCCGAACCAAGCTGAACTTGAAGCCGAATACAAGCGAGAACTCGGCAGGCGCTACGGAATCGAATTCAACCAGTTGTTGACCATCACAAACATGCCGATCAACCGCTTCGGTGCCGTACTTCTCAGCAAGGGGCAGTTCGACGACTATATGGCACTCCTGCGAGAGAACTTCCAGAGCGAGAACCTTGAAGGACTCATGTGCCGAAGCTCGATCAGCGTGGATTGGCAGGGGAATCTCTATGATTGTGACTTCAATCAAATGCTCGGACTAAAGGCCAGGGTGGGCATTGAACCCGCAATACTCAGGAATGTCGGGTCTGGAAGTGAGTTGGTACACGCTGAGATTTCCACAGCGGACCATTGTTTTGGATGCACTGCCGGTCAGGGAAGTAGCTGCACCGGAGCGCTTTCGAGCTAATCAAGCTGCAACTACTCGCTCACCTACACAGCATAGGCGACGCTGCTACGGTGGGCGCGGGGAATGGGTGCGCGCACCATCATGGATATCATGGTGCCCAATTCCTACACTGTGAAGGGGAGCGAATAGTTGCATCAAGCTTTATGAACAACTCAGGTTCGGGTCGCTAGGCGTCGCTCCGCGGCAATCAAGGTGTTTTGCAGCAACGCAAGGCGCGTCATGGGGCCGACGCCACCGGGCACCGGCGTGATCCAACTGGCACGCTGCACAGCCTTGTCGAATTCCACGTCACCGTGTATGCGACCATCGGCGTCTCGCACTATGCTGACATCTATCACAATTGCTCCCTGGCGAATCCAATCACCCTTGACCAATTCTCGCTGACCACTCGCGGACACAAGGATTTCGGCGGAACGCACGAGTTCTTCCAACCCAGAGGAGAACCTATGCGCGATTGTTACCGTACATCCGGCAAGCAGCAGTTCGAGCGCCATTGGGCGACCAACGTGATTCGAAGCGCCGATGACCGTGGCGCGTTTGCCGAGAATGGGCTCTCCGGTGCTGTCGATGAGCTGCATCACCCCTTTTGGTGTGCAGCATCGCAGTACCGGACGCCGCAGGGCAAGCATGCCAAGATTGTATGGGTGAAACCCGTCCACATCCTTGTCGGCGCGTATCACTTCAAGCGCCTCAATTGGGTTCACACCCCTCGGCAGCGGGTTTTGAAGCAATATGCCATCCACGGTGTCGTCGTAATTGAGTGTCTGTATCAAGCGATAGAGCTCACCGGGCTCCATTTGGGCGGGTAACTCATAGAGCAGCGAGTCAACGCCAACTTCCGCGCAGTCAGCGCGCTTGAGCCGCACGTAGGTCTGCGACGCTGGGTCTTCGCCAACAATGATGACAGCGACCTTGGGCGGCCTCTGGGCGGCGGCAGTGAAATTTGTGATTCGGCCTTTGAGCCGTGTGCGCTGCTGCTGGGCAATCTTCCTGCCGTCGATCAACCTTGCGGTCATGATTCAGCTTCCGCGATTTTTCGTGGTAGGACGCGTCGAAGGACTGCCAATGAGTTTCGTTAGACTAATCGCGCATGTTCCTGAGTCGATCATCAATCAATAACCAGAGGTAACCACTCGCCCCGCCTGACACTATAGGACAACGCAAGCGCCATGTCGCCCCTGACGGTGTGCCCTGATGGTGTGCTCACCCATTCCGTGCGCTCACAACAACTGCGTCGTCCTATAGTGTCAGGCGGGGCGAGTGGTTACAACCAAAGGCAACTACATTTCAACGGAATGCAACAGGGGCTGCACAAAGCGACGATTGGGACTTGCGCACAACACCCACCGACCGTCTCCGAGAAGCGCCTCAGAAGGTGAGAACTCAAGCTTATAGTGCATTTTCTCATGTCCGTTGATCCAATAGCCAAGATAAAGATAGTTCTTTCCGCATATTCTTGACAGGGACGTTTGCATGAGGATCGAAAAGACACCAAGACTGCGGTGCCTTTCCTCGGGATCATAGAAGGTGTATACGGCAGAACTGGCATCGCCGATCACATCGGTCACGGCGATGCTCATCACGCGATCATCAAGGTAGCTGCACAAGAACAGAGAATGGCTCCAACGGCTCAAGAGAAACTCTCGAAACTGGGAGCGGGACGGGGGATACATTTCGCCTTCTGAATGGCGTGCTCTGATGTACTTTTCATAGAGCTGATACCAATCTTCCTGAAACCTCGGCTGTTCAATGCTGAGCCGCAGGTCAACGTTCTTCTGCAAGATCCGTCTATGTCGCCTTCTCGTCCGGAATTCCCGGACGCGCAGGCGCAAGGGTATACAGGCTTTGCAACTGGGACAGAAGGGCTTGAAAAGATGGTTGCCGGTGCGGCGAAAGCCAGCCTTGGTGAGCACCAGCGCCGTTTCCTGGTCTGGCGCCGAAGAAGGATCGAGAAACAGATTTCGAGCCATCTTGCCAGCAATATAGGAGCAGTCGTGCGCCTCGGTCACACCAAATTTCATTTCTTTGACCGAGATCTTCACGGCCGAATCACTTCATCTTGTGAATATCGACCATCTTGTGTGCGCTTGAGAACGTCCAGATAGGTCTCTCGGGACACTTCCACGGCGCCAAGGGTGGAAAGGAAGTCCGTACGAAACTGACAATCAATCAAGTGGCAACCCACCTCATGCAGGTGCTCGCACAGATAGGCAAGCGCACACTTGGAAGCATCGCTCCTGCGGGTAAAAAGCGATTCACCAGAAAAAACGCCGGACACAGCCACACCGTAGAGTCCCCCCACCAATTCGTCCTTAAACCAGGTTTCGCAAGAATGTGCAACGCCATGCCGATGAAGCTCGACATAGGCTCGCTGCATCTTTGGCGTGATCCAAGTACCTCGGGAGCCTGGCCGCTCTTTGGCGCATTCGCCGATGACCCGCTCAAATGCCTGGTCCAGGGTGATCCGATACTCACCTCTACGCAGGCGTTGTTTCAGTGAGCGTGAGTAGCGCAGGGAATGCGGAAAGAGCACGGAGCGTGGATCGGGCGACCACCAGAGCACTGCCTGTTCGTCGTCGTCGAACATGGGGAAAAGTCCATTT
>CAZNYE010000057.1:0-8411 GCA_964577185.1 uncultured Pseudomonadales bacterium
CAGCCACGGAGAACTTCTCAACTTCTCAAGCCTTGCTAGGGATTGTGGAGTCGACTCTAAGACAGTGAGAGAGTACTTCCAGATTCTCGAAGACACGCTCTTGGGGCAAATGGTCGAACCGTTTGCCCAACACCGCTCAAGAGCCGTTATCACGCGGGCACCGAAGTTCTACTTGTTCGACGTGGGCATCGCCGGTCAACTTATGGGCAGGCGAATCGAGCGCCAACAGGGACCAGACTTCGGTCGTGCACTTGAACACTTCATATTCATGGAAATTTCGGCGTTTCGCAGCTACTCGGAAGCAGACTTTCCGATCCGATATTGGCGAACCAAGTCCGGCTTGGAGGTGGACTTTGTGCTTGGTAATGCAGGGCAGGTCGCAATCGAGGTCAAGGGAGCACGCGTCCGCTCAGAAGATCTGAAAGGCTTAAACGCCTACGTCGATGAACATCAGCCAGACATTGCCCTTCTAGTCTGCGCCGAGTCCGCGGCTCGTCGGATTGGCTCGGTGGACGTGCTTCCATGGCAGATGTTCCTTGAGCGGCTTTGGGCGGGTGCGTTTATATAGCGCCAAGAGTGGGCCAATTAGACTAACGAGAAGCTGATAATTGCTCCTTCAAGTGACCCCAGACAACGATTATCGGCGACCGCGCTTATCTGTTCCGGCACCCGCTCTGAATCGATTCCAAAAGGTCTCATTCGCAGCAGTTTCGCTCATCCCTTCCCGAAGCAACTCGATATATTGTACGAATGCGCCTATTAGCTCGTTACCCAAGACCGTGCTGCCCAACTCCGTGCCTTGCAGTCCGAATTGATTCGCCTCGTGCGCTATGAATTGAATCGCAGCCGTTTCATATCTTCCCATTTGTGCGTTGGTCCTCTGCTGGAGGATGAGGCGACCCTTTAGGAGGGTACTATGGTCGAATATCTCCTCAACGAGATCTTGTTTCAAGCTAGGAGAACTGAGGGCCTCAACGCATACCAACGTATCCAAGAGCTGGCTGGCTACTCGACTAAAGGCGATTTCCTGCGGCGAAGCAAGCGCCTTGATCGCACGAATCGTGCTGGACTTGAGATTGATCTCTTGCATTTATGAACTCCCTTTCGCGGAATAGCTTGTAAGGCGCAATTTTTACCACAGCGATTCTTGATTGTGCTGTGCGGAGGCAGATCAAACGGTCAATTATTCTTCGGAATGGAGGGAATGGGCACATTAGGTATCAGACAGTCAAGCCAATGACGACGTACGTTTGTGTTCAAGCGCACTTAGTCAGGACGAAGGGCTTTTGATCGATTCTTAGGCGAGATAACTCTGGTATAAATCACAGGATCTCGCCCAAACCTCTTGACCAGCATGTACTATACGAGTGTTGAGTTTCGCCCACTGTAGGGAATTTTCAATGGACATTTTCTTGATAGCACTCACCGAGAACGGTGATCAAGCGATTTCGAAACTGCAAAGAGCATGGCCAGGAAAATTCCATGAAATTAGCTCCGATTTGTTAATGCTATGTCCCGAATCTGCAACAGCGACCGCCGCCACCATAAGCAAACAAATGGACATAGGCGTTGCGGCAGAGCAACCAAGCGGATTAGTTCTAAAGATCGATCCGAAAGAGATTTCTGGGACACTGCCGTCAGCAGCTGTTGATTGGTACAGGAAGGCGTCGGAGCAGTGACGGATAAGAAGGACATACCGTTAGTTGATGCTTTCGACCAGAAGGCTATTGATGATGTGGTTCCGCAAGGATCGTTCAATAGATTCTTGGATTGGGCGAAGAACAACCCTGCCGTTCTCACCTTAGTATTGATAATTCTCGCAGTAGCGGGCCTTTTGTACACGAGTTTGCGGAGCGTGGACAACCACATTTCTACTGTTGCTGGGAACGTGGATGCCCTGTCCCGAAATACCGATGAGAACTTTAGAGAGGTTCGAAAGTCTATAGGTTTGGTGCAAGACGATGTGAGCGATATGAAAGTTGATATCGCCAAGATTGAAACTAAACTTGCCCAGGAAGACAATGATGGAGCCGTCCTCGCCTCAGTTGAAGAGGATAAACGCTAGCTGGATTCTCGCAGTCTATTTCAGCGATTGTTGCAAAGTGCCATAAATTTGCCGGGAAATGGTTAACGGCTCGTCGGGACTCTATTGGAAGGTGAAGAATGTCCAAGCAGCCGAACTTTACCAATTTGACTAGGGTCCGGGCAGGGCGAGGAGGGTTAGCCGGTGAAGGTGACAGGCCATAAGTTCAAGGTAAAAACAGATTTCGAGAGTTTGAACGACCTTGTTGTAACTCGGGAGCCCTGGAGGTCAGAAGAAGATCCGGAACTTATTATCGAGCGGCACGCCGCTAGACTGCTCACCTTGGCATTGCTGGTGTTCTACGTGAAGAGGTCTGCCTATTTTTTCGTTATGTTCGGATTGCTTTGCCTCTTCATCTGGCTGTTTGGATTCTGAACATGGCGGTCGAGTAAGGTCGGCAGCGCGATTGGCACAGCCCTAGCTGCTAGTCCGGCTGTTCATAGTCGGCTTGACCGCACCCTTTCTGCCGCTCCTTGCTTTTGCCGGTGCGGACTATTGGATTTCTAAGCTATTCGAACGCGTCCGTTCAACAAACACCCGCTAATGTGGTCTTCGGTCTTCGCTAGTTCGCTCGGTATGGCGTTCGTCATGTGGACGTTTTCTCGACTGGTAGCCTCGTCACCCTTTCTGCAGAGAATGTTGGGAGCGTGAGCTACCGACACCCCAATGCGCAGAAAGTAATAGCACTGCCTTGAAGCCGATTCTTAAGGAAATGTATACCAAGGTAGATAACGTGATGGGAACAGATCACAATGTGCAGTCATGTGGAAGGTGCTGGCATCAAAAGTGTGGGCGGCAGTAGTCTTTTTGCTCACAATCCTTGGGCTTGGTGGCCTGAAAGATGACATGGATCAGTGGCATGTTTGGGCGAGTGCGGTGACTCCTCATGTTGCAAGTGCTCTTATTGGTGCCGGTTTTTTGGGGCTGGTGCTTTTTGTGATAGCTAATATCAAGAGTTCGTATGACCGAAAACAGAGCACTGCGAAGAAACGCTCAGATTTTGAAAGCGCCGCAGGGCTAAAACGAGAGGCCAGGCAATCCGAAAACTGGCTGCATAAGAGAGAAGTGCTTATTCTTCTTTCTAAGTCCTCCTTGGTTAAAGAGGCGGAGGTAGATCAAACTGAACCCGGTGCTGTGAACGTCTTTGTCGAGGAATGTCTTGCTAGGGTTGAAAACGAATGCCCCGGTATCATCAGGGACAGGCTTTTCTACAATGAAAGACTCTTTAGGCTGTGGCTTGATCAAGAAGAGGAGCATGAGAAATAAGGACGGTCACCCGCGTTTCCCAGATCCCGACCTCAACGCTATAGCTGAGAAGTTGGGCCTTTGGCGCCTCGAAATGGAACCGGAAGGCTGGTTAACTCTGTACTTTCATGAGTATTTCAACGTAAAGTCCGCCATCGCTGCGCTTGAGAGAGTCGGTGGTGTGGTGAAAGCTGTTCCGGGAGAGTGGGAGGTAGCCGACGACCAGCCTGATCTAGCTGGGGCACCTGCAGACGATGGAACCTTCGCGGTGGTGGTGCGCGGTCGTTACAACAAACGAACTTATAAGTACACCGGCAGAGGTTTTCGTTTCTTTCTGGTTTCCGATGCCGAATTGACTGAGGTTGCTTCACAAGAAGCTTCGCGCTCGCCGTATTTTCGTTCCGTAGTGGCTGAACGTGGTTGGCACCTTAAGTTGCGGTGGCCCTTAGTTCAGGACAATTGACCCTCCAGAGGACCTGTCGTCGACGAATCGCTCCGAGGATCACTGAAGGCATTGCCGCAGGTGGAAACGCTTTCGCGTACTCGATTTGGCGCGAAGTGCTTACGATATGGGTCGCTGAAACGCACATGCGCGAGGTCGCGCACGAGGAGATTCGTCCCTATTCGCCTCTAACGATCAGATACCTCTTAAATTGGTTGAGTATAATCGGGCAGATGAGTACTTTTTGGCCTGTGACTACAGTATCGCTCATTGATTGTCTCGAATCCGCCAGAACCGACACTGCGGCCCGAATTTGCGCTTTCCATTTCAATCCCGAACCCGGTCAAGAATAGCGCGGCATGTATAGCCGCTGACAGGCTGCCTCTTGTACACCGGATGAACTGGGCTTGTGCGCAAGCTATTCGCCCGCCACGACGACCACCAGCGCATCGTCCAGTACTTTGGGCGATTCAGGTGGTGCTCCGCCGAAAGACCATTCGGATGGCGCTTCGAAGATCTCTGTGTATTCCCCTTCGGCGTTGTGTTCCCAGGTTGTGATGTAGATCGCCGTGTTTCGCCAGTCTTCTACGCCCAGACGCTCTCCTTGGTAGAAAAGCGTGACGGTGCCGGCTTCCTTGTCGGTGGTAATGCGCGGCGAGATGCCGAGCTTTTCACCCTGCTCGTTCTCGCCTGCACTGCTGGTTCGGTACATGTAGCTGGCCCACCCGGAGGCAACATGGGCGAGATCCCAGGCTAGATCTTTAGGCATGTTGGCGCTCAGCCTCGGCAGGGCGTCCATGCCTTCATTCACATGTGTGTCGAAAAAAATGCTGAATGCCACGTTGTCGAATCCGTTTGGAGGCAGCCAGTTGGTGGAGACTTCGCCCATGGTCAGGGTGAGTTCCAGGTTTCTTCCGCCGGTCTCCACCCGGACACTTCTTATGTCCTTTTGACCCCTGCTTTCTGGTTGCAGTGGTCTGATGTAAGTTCCCGAGGGACCAACATCATCCCCCACAGGATCCGTCAACCTCACATCCAGTTCCGATCTTTGAACTTCACCGGTGTAGAAAAACGGCGCTGAGAGCACGTCCTCCTCGGGATGGTACACCTGCAGGTAGTTTTCGGATCTTCCAAAATCTACGACGGGAATCTCGATGGACCAGTTTCCTTGCTCATCTGATCGGAAGGAACGCCTCCCATCCATATTGCCGTTCTTGATGAGCTGCATTTCTCCTGGAGTTTCCACTTTCCCCGACAACTCGAAGCTCTCGTTGAAGGTCCCGCCGCTTGCGGGCTCTGCGATACGAAAAGCCCGCATCTCGGCGGTTGATTCCGAGGCGACGCTTGGTCGATGCACTTGACTGACAAAGACCGATCTTGCCGGAAGAACCGTGGTTACGCGACCATCGTCGCCGGCTTGAATCGCGCCGCCGCTATTCAATGTGAACAGAGCCTCAAGCCGCTCACCGGGGACAATGCCGAGATTCAATCTGTGCGCGAGAACGGAATGATCGGCGGTGTTCATCACCAGGGTGATGGCTTGGTCGCCCAAGCTTCGCTGAAAGGCAAACATCCCGGGACCAGTCGCGTCGGAAGCAATGATTCGCAGTTCACCGCGCCTAAGCACCAGATTAGCGCCACGAACCTCCGACAGGGATTGGATGAGCTTGTAAGGCCGTGAGTTCTCATCGAAGGAGCCTTGCTCGTTGTGATAGCCACCCTCAAACATGGCCTGTCTGGTCTCTTTGAGGGCCTGCTCTGTCCCTTGATAAATGATCGGGACGCCGGGAATCGTAAAAAGGAGCGCAAGCGATTGTTCGAACGCCGCCATGTTTCCTGTCGCCAGAAACCTCGGCGTGTCGTGATTGTCAATGAAGTTAGGAATACTGTAGGGATCCTCATAGGTCTCCATGAACAGCGCAAGGCGATGGGCGAGCTGACTCGTGGGTTCCCCTCGACCGATCACGCGACGAATCTCAAAGTACAAGGGATAGTTCAACATGGAATTCAAGTATGGCGTTTCCCCAATGCCCATATAGCCCTTGAGTTTTCTCTCTCCATCATCCTTGAACGGGTCGGAGATTGAAACGGATTCACCAAAGGTCAAAAAACCGTTCTTGCCGAGACTCTGCGCGTGTGCGTAGATGCCGTCGTCGTCATGGAGAAATCGATTCCAGAATTCGTGCTCGACCAACATGGCTGTGTCAACTCGAAAAGCATCGACGCCGGCCTCGCTGATCCAGTACTTGTAGGTGTCTTTCAATTCGGCAATGACTACGGGATTTTCGGTATTGAGATCGGCCAGTTGACCAAGCATGTGATTGGTTTCTTGGTAGCGGTCGGCATAGTCCGTAATGGTCGGCGTCCAGTGATAGATGTTGGCTGCGGCATGCACCGGATTCAGTCGATCGATCATATGAAACGGAGCTTGAGTCGGCGCACTTTGATGCGAATCAGACTCGAGCAAGCGAAAATTCTTGGCGGTGTCCGTGGGGTCGTAGCCGCCGTCATAGGTATAGAAGTTGGCCGTATGGTTGGCGACTATGTCCTGGATCAGATACATTTCGCGGCAGTGCAATTCGTGGGAGAGGCGCTTGTAGTCTTCCAGGGTCCCGAAGTGTTTGTCGATCTCGCGAAAATTGATCGCCCAGTAGCCGTGCCAGCCAGCGGCGCGATAGGGTGTGCTCCACCACTGGTTGGCCACAGGTGGGGTGATCCAGATGGCAGAGACACCAAGCGATTTCAAGTAATCAAGGCGCTCTATGATGCCTTTGATATCGCCGCCATTGAAATGCGCACCGCTGTTCGGATCGTATTCTCCGAATCCTTGGTCGTTGTTGCCCCGACCGCCGTCTTCAAACCGATCGATGAACAACATGTAGATCACTTGATCCTGCCAAGCCGGCGAGGGCACATGCAATAGGAGGTCGTCTGTCGCGCAGCGTTCACGCGCCGTGCCCAGACAGGGCAGCAGCGCGATCAATCCTATCGAGATGAGTCGAGGAACGGATGTTGAGATGGCTCTAATGGCCCAAGCACCGTCGTTAAACAGCATCCAGGCTATCGTGAACTTGAGCACCGCGGCGAGTCCCTTGCGTCACACCCTGATCGATCCAGAGTTCGCCAAGCTGAAAGCTGACGGCCTCGAACGGCGGCAAAGACACCGGTTGGTCTCCCGTCAGCCTCCCCAAGCGCACCCACTCCCCTTCCCGCAGCTCGGAGGCTTCCAAGCTGCGTGACCTTGGATCGATCAGCCACATGTGCGGCACACCCTCGCGGGCGTAGATGTCGCGCTTGGGGCCGAGGTCGGTCGCGCGAGTGCTAGGCGAAAGGACTTCGCACAGCCAGTCAGGGCGAATGCTCCAGTAGGCGGTGTCCGGAAACTCCGGAACCCGCGCCCGTCGCCAACCCGCCAGATCGGGCACCAGCACATCCCCGCCCAGATGTAGCTCCGGTTCATCAAGTATCCACCAGCCTCCTGGGCCGCCCCGACCTCTATGAAAGGGTGCGACTAGCTCTCCACCAAGAACAGCACTCGCCAGCCCGTGCGGCGAGGCGGGTCTCGGAAAGGTGTACAGCACCCCGTCGATCAGCTCGGCGACCCTGTGCGGCGGCGCATCGAGCACATCCTGATAGGTCGCCGGTGCCGAACTGTCGCTGGTTTGATTTGCCACGTGGATGGCCGCCTGATTGAGAAGGAAAGGCTGATTGAATGCTATCACATGGTCTTGTTGGCAGATATGGTCAATTGATGGTGGAGTTCCGGGCCGCCGCTTGCGCGTCTCACTGTTGAGGATACTATTGCCCCGTAGTTCCGATGGGCAAAGGCGGCAGGTGGGCGGCGGGAAATTAGAAGATCCCTTGGGAGGCGCGCTGACCCGTCGGTCAGCTATGACGCCGACATCTGTCGACGTTGATCGCCGGTCACTCCCGGGCCTTAAGATAGCCCTGTTTCGCTCCCTGTTTCGCGGACGGGAGGACATCTATCCTCGCCGGTTCGAGAGCAGAACGGGCAGATCAGGCTACGCACCCGCTTGCGCCAACGAGTGGCTGCCGGGCGTTTGCCGCAAACCCCGAATCAAATGCGCCGAGTGCCCCAACCGTCGATTTCTGGCGGTGGACGACGATGTGATTCGTTGGCACCTGTCCGGAGCGGACGAACAGGGCAAGCCATTCGTCATGGGTGTCTATCCAATGTTGCTCGACGAGACGTGTCACTTTTTGGCGGTGGACTTCGATGGCGAAAACTGGGGCGCCGACACTGCCGCCTACCTTGCAGCCTGCAACCGTCGGTCGGTTCCGGCCGCTCTGGAGCGCTCTCGTTCGGGGGCAGGTGGCCATGTGTGGATGTTCTTCACCGAGGCCGTGCCCGCGAGCATTGCGCGGCGTCTGGGCGCGATGCTGCTGACCGACGCCATGGAGCAACGTCCGGACCTTGGATTCCATTCCTATGATCGGTTCTTTCCAAGTCAGGACACCTTGCCGCGTGGTGGCTTTGGCAATTTGATCGCATTGCCGCTGCAGGGTGGCCCGCGGCGCATCGGCAACAGCGTCTTCGTGGACCACGAACTCAACCCCCATTTGGATCAATGGGCGTTCCTGTCGTCCCTTGAACGGGTGTCATTATCGAAGGCGGAGGCG
>CAZNYE010000058.1:0-4015 GCA_964577185.1 uncultured Pseudomonadales bacterium
CCCAGCAAGAGAAGCCAGCACTGATCCCTCCTCCCCCCTCATATCATGTTACCTGTCAATCGCTCCCGGTGAACTCAGCGTGCAGCTCTAAAAGTGTACAGTAGATGTTTCGGCGACGTAGAGGAATTTCTCGTCGGGCGACAAGCCGATGCCGTTGGGACCTTCCAGCGGAAAGAGCTTCTCTTCAATGTGGGATCCATCGGCGTGCGCATAGAAGACACCTGTGCGGTCCCGGCTGCGCTCACGAGTCTTGCCATGGTCGGTAAACCAGAATCCTCCGCTGGAATCAAACACCAGATCGTTGGGGCCCTTGAGCGGTTCGCCGTCGCAGGCGTCAAAAAGCACTTCGACCTCGCCGCTCCCTATGTCGATTCGTTCGATGCGGCCACCGGAGTAGTCACTGCCCTGCAGCGAAGGGAATATCCGGCCCTTACTCCTCACCCATTCGAATCCACCGTTGTTGCACACATAGATCTTTCCGTCTGGCCCCATGGCAGCCCCATTGGGCCCGCCACCGGGTGTCGCCACCGCGCTCACTTCTTGCGTTTCTGGATCCACACGGCTTAATGTGCCGCGCGCAATCTCCACCAGCAGCACCGAACCGTCCGGCATGGCGATGGGGCCTTCAGGAAATTCAAGGCCGCTAGCCAAGACGTTCAGTTCCGGCAGTTCATTCATATGAGTTCACCTCCGTTGGTCACAGTTCAAACAGGTCGAGTTGTCCAGAGCTCCTCGACGCTCGAAACTTTGAAGAATCAAGATCTGATCTCTGCGTCTGAAAGCCGAGCTTATTTCGTGTGACTTCAAATCGGCGCTGAATCAATTGCGCGACCGGACCCTCGCCGCGCATTCTCTTACCGAAGCGTGGATCATAGGCGTCTCCCCCATGACAATCGCGGATCAGCGCCATGACGTGCTCGGCACGGTCTGGCAGGTGTGCTTGCAGCCACTCTTCGAACAAGGGCTTCACTTCATTCGGCAGGCGGATGAGCACGTATCCCGCTCGCACCGCGCCCGCTTCCCTGCAGGCTTCCATGATGGCTTCCATTTCGTGATCATTGATTCTTGGGATCACTGGTGCCACGAACACGCCCGTGTCGATGCCAGCTTCGCTCAAATCCCTGATCACTCGAATCCGGCGCGAGCCTGATGGCGTGCGCGGTTCGAGGATGCGCTTCAGGTCATTGTCGAGCGTCGTGACGCTGACCATCACCGATACCAGCCGTCGCGCGGCGAGCGACGCGAGCAAGTCGATATCTCGTTCAATCAGCGTACTCTTGGTGACGATTGTGAATGGGTGGTTGGTTTCGTCGAAGACTTCGAGTATGGATCGTGTGATCTTAAGATTGCGCTCAATGGGCTGATAGGGATCTGTATTCGAGCCGAGGGCAATGGGATTTGGCTTGTGGGAAGGTCTGGCCAGTTCGGCTTTGAGCAGCTTGGCCGCATCCGGCTTGAAGAAGAGCTTGGTCTCGAAATCAAGCCCCGGCGAGAGATTCAGGTAGGCGTGTGCGGGACGGGCGTAGCAATAGATACAGCCATGTTCACATCCACGATAGGCGTTGATTGACTGATCGAAGCCAATATCCGGTGAGGTGTTGTGGGTGATGATTGAGCGCGCCTTGTCCTCGAAGAGTTCTGTTTTGATGTGCGGCAGGGCTTCGTCTTGATTGAAATCTGGATCCTCGACGAGCCGAGAGGCTTCGAAGCGGCCTTCGATACTTGAAAGCGCGCCTCGGCCTTTCGCGGGGGTATGCAGCTTGCGGCCCATTCGAGAAGGTTGGATAGGGTTGGGTGAGGTTCAGTGTCGCATGTTTGTAGGGGCTATACTCTAGGGATGCGAAATCTGCAAGTGACAGAGTCCGTACAGGTCTCCCGTTCAATATTCCTTGGGAGTGCATAAGTTGCCAAACAACGAGTTCCTGCAATTCTTGATTTCAGGCGGGCCTTTGATGTTGCCCATCGGGCTCTGCTCGGTCGCCGCGCTCGCGATCATTATTGAGCGTTGCATTCGTCTTTCCCGTGCCCGTGTGCTGCCGGCCGAGGTGCTGCCGGAGGCGATCAAGGTGCTCAAGACGGGAGCGGCGGCGGGCCTTGGGAAAAGCGACCTCGCGCGCGTGCTTGCCAGCGGCCTTGAAGCGTCAACCAAATCGACAAGCGAAATGCGTGAGGTGCTCGACGAGGCGATAGAAGCCGCCGAGTTGCGCCTTGAGCGTTTCCTCACCTGGCTTGGATCCATCGCGGCTATTTCTCCGCTTCTCGGCCTCCTTGGTACGGTGCTTGGGATGATCGAGGTGTTCTCCGAGTTGATGGATGCCAGCGGTGCAGAGGTTCCATCGCTCGCCGGAGGCATTTCTGAAGCGCTTGTCACCACAGCGGCTGGATTGTCCGTGGCTATTCCGTCTCTGCTCTTCAACAACCATTTTGAACGACGGGTCGCCTGGTTTACGACTGAAATGGAAGCTGCGGCTCGTGCGCTTGTTCGCCAAAAGGATTCGCCTGCGCAGTGAGACGAGCGAAGTCTAAGCGGCGTTCTCCGGTGCGCATCGAGCTGACGGCACTGGTCGACGTTGTCCTGCTGCTACTCATCTTCTTCATGGTCAGTGCGCGTCTGGTGCCCGAATTTGGATTCGAACTTCAGTTGCCGTCAGCGAAGGGCGCAGACTCGCTCACCGAAGGCCCCCAGGTCCTCCGCGTACTGGTTGATTCAGAGGGACAGTACTTTATCGAGCAAGAGTTGGTTCCCGTCTCAGAACTCGAAGACCGCCTTGTGGAAGCCGCCCACAATCGCTTGGTACTCCTTGAAGCGGACGAGGCGGCAAGCCATGGTGCTGTCATTCGCGTGCTCGATGCCGCAAAACTCGCTGGCGTGGAATCAGTACAGCTCGCGGCCGAGCTCACGCAGGATCCCTCTTCCGATGAGTAGCGTCAAATTCACCGTGGTGATCCCCGTGCGCTACGGCTCGACGAGATTGCCCGCCAAGGCACTCGCGGATATTGCGGGAGTTCCCATGGTGTGCCGCGTGGCGCAGGCGGCTGCCGCATCCGGTGCCGCCAGCGTATTGGTGGCCTGTGACGACGAACGTATCCTCGCTGCGTGCGAGGCTCACGGCGTGCCCGCTGAACTCACTTCAAGGGATCATCCCTCTGGCACTGACCGAGTGCTTGAAGTGGCATTGAGACTCAATCTTGCGGCTCACGAGATTCTGATCAACGTGCAAGGCGACGAACCTTGTATGCCGAGCGCTGCCATCAGGTTTCTTGCCGAGCGCATGGAAGAGCGGCAAGTCGGCGCGGCGACGCTTATGGAGCAAATAAGCGATGACTCGGAACTCAATAATCCAAACATCGTCAAGGTGGTGGTGGACCGAGACCACCGAGCCATGTATTTTTCGCGCTCACCGATTCCCTTCGCGCAGAACCCGTTGCCAGAGGGTTCTTGCTACTGGCGCCACATCGGCATCTATGGCTATAGACTCGCCGCCCTCAAGGATTTTGTCGCTTTGCCACCGAGCGCGACGGAACGCGTTGAGGCACTAGAGCAGTTGAGACTGATCGAGAATGGACGAAGCATGCATGTGTTCAAATCCCCGCTGCCCATCCCACCGGGTGTTGATACGCCTGAGGATCTAAGGGCAGTAAGAAGGCGATTCGCGCACTAGCCGCCTTGAACGGTTGTCCATTGGAATGAAAGGCTCCAGAGCCTTTTCACGTTATCACGATGGGGAACCCCTGTCGTGTATCTCTTGCTGCCCGCGAGGGGGCCGCGGACCGGTCGCAGAGTCGAGCCAGAGGGTTCCCAGGTCGAATGAAATGGCTTCAAATGGCGGCAGCGAGACCACGGCGCTCCCCTCGAATCTTGCCAGCATGGCCCACACTCCGCGCCTCAACGCATAGCCTTCCAGACTGCGGGCCAAGGGGTCTACCAGCCACAAATAGGGCACGCCTTCCCGCAGGTAAAAGTCGCGCTTGGCACCCATATCCAAGGCGCGAGTTGATGGCGACAAGACTTCGC
>CAZNYE010000059.1:0-8566 GCA_964577185.1 uncultured Pseudomonadales bacterium
GCGTAGCGCCGGCGCAGGGCCATGAGCGCAGGCATTTCTTTTTCGGCGAGCGCTATCTCGCGTCGCCCAAATGCCGCCAAGCCTACGTCTGCCACCTTGTACTCTGTCATCCGTGTACTCCTTGTTCTTGTCTTCAGTTTAAGATCGCGCATCCCCTCTGTAGAGGATAGCGCAGGTCCAGTGCAATCTATGTCCTTGCGCCCATGCGAGGGTGATCACTTGCCGATGGTTGGCTATGCGTAGAGGGGGGAAATGCTGTCAACGGCTTTTCTGTAACGCTCGAAGATGTCGCCGTAGGTGCTGACTGACTCGGGGCTTGGTAGCGCGGTCATGGCTTGATCAAATGCTATACGGGTCTCCGTAATCGCTTGCAGTGACTCTTGGCATGTCAGTTCGAGGGCTTGCAATGCAGCGCCGAAGGCGGCGCCCTCGGATTCCACAGGTACCTGCACGGGGCAATCGAAGAGGTCAGCCACGATTTGCCGCCAAGTTCCACTCTGCGCACCACCGCCGGTCAGGCGTATGTCTTGCGCCCGCATCCCAAGTCGCTGAAATTCATCGAGTCCAGATCGGAGTGCCAAGCTCGCACCTTCGATGGCGGAGCGCAAGAGGTACTTCGGCGACATGTTGTGCGCATCCAATCCTAGTAGGCAACCCTTTGCCTTCGGCAGGTTGGGCGTCCGCTCGCCCTGATAGAAGGGCAGGGTCAGAAGTCCGCCAGATCCAGGTGGAACTGCGGCGACCTGTTGTTCCAGTTCTTCAATATCCATCTCGAAGAGCTGGCGCGTGAGTTCAGTCGCCACCGTGCAGTTCATGGTGCAGAGCAGCGGTAGCCAACCGCCGGTCGATGAGCAAAAGGCCGCGATCTGGCCTTGCATGTCGACAATGGGCGTGTCCGAGTAGGCGA
Organism: uncultured Pseudomonadales bacterium; assembly: GCA_964577185.1. Classification (GTDB taxonomy): domain Bacteria; phylum Pseudomonadota; class Gammaproteobacteria; order Pseudomonadales; family Azotimanducaceae; genus Azotimanducus. The sequence continues at coordinate 908 of CAZNYE010000059.1, forward strand.
ACAGGGTTCCGGAGGTTCCGAGACTCAATGTCATGCGCCCGGAGCTTAAGTTTCCAGTGCCTATCGCGGCCATCATGTTGTCGCCACCGCCTATGGATACAGGGATGCCCTTTGGCAATCCAGTTTCGGCGGCCACCGCTGGCATCAGTCTTCCAATTTCGGTGTTTTGTCTCCGCAGCTCTGGTAGGCATTCGCCAAGGTCTCTGTCCGGGTCCAAGGCAGTCAGTAACTCTTCGGACCATGTACGCCGATGAACGTCGAAAAATGCAGTGCCCGAGGCATCCCCCATCTCCATGCACAGCTCGCCGGTCAGAGCCAAATTCATGTAGTCGTGGGGCAGTAATACATACCGCACTTGATCATAGGTCTCTCGGCGATGATCTTTGAGCCACTTGAGTTTGGAGGCGGTGTAGCCCGGCAGGATCGGATTGCCTGCCAGCTCAATACATCTAGCCTCTCCGCCGACGGCCGTCATGATGGCTTGGCATTGGTCGCCGGTCGAGGTATCACACCAGAGCTTCACCGGCGCAAGCACTCGCCTGTTCGCGTCGAGCACCACCAACCCATGCTGTTGACCGGAAACGCCGATCGCACTCACCGAAGACTTGGCGCTTGCATCGATTTGTGACATGGCCTCAAGAAACGCCCGCGTCCACCAGGCCGCCTCCTGCTCCGCTGTCCCGTCCTCGCGTTGATTGAGTGCAAGCGGCGAGGACGCCCGCGCCAGCACACGTTTCGCGTCAGCGTCGTACACTAGGGCTTTCAATGATTGAGTGCCCAGATCTATGCCGAGGGTCAGGGTCAGCGGACTCGTTCGAACTTGAATAAGCCAGCGAATTCTAATGCAAGTGTTGGGCGCATCGCGCTTCGCGCGTAGTGACTTCGTTGTGGTGTGGTTGCGGGCATCCTGCCAGTGGCTCGGTTTTGCGCGACCGGGGCTCACCCGTCAGCCTCACTTGATGGCATACTGCGGCGCGCCAATTCTCGACAAGAGAGTCTTCTTTGAATTCTCCTATTTCCACCAAGCTTCCGGGTGTGGGGACTACCATCTTCACTGTGATGTCCAAGCTTGCCCTGAACGAAGGTGCGATCAATCTCTCGCAGGGTTACCCGGATTTCGACGGTCCGAGTGCGCTTCTTGAGCGGGTGACACACTACCTCAACTCGGGCTATAACCAGTACGGACCCATGGCCGGGGTACCGGAGCTTCGTGAAGTGGTGAGCGACAAGGTGAAGGCCTGCTATGGTTGCGTCGCGAATCCCGAGTCAGAGATCACCATCACACCCGGCGCAACTGAAGCCCTGTTCGTTGCGGTGAGCGCGCTCATTCATCCAGGAGACGAGGTGATCATTCTGGATCCAGCCTATGATACCTATGACCCCGCCGTGCGCCTGAATGGTGGCATCCCCATTCATGTGCCACTGAGTTCCTCTGACTTCAGCGTTGATTGGCAAGCGGTTGAAGATCACATTTCACCGCGCACTCGGCTGCTCATGACCAACACGCCACACAACCCAACTGGCGCCGCCTGGGGTGCGACTGACATAGCTTCGTTGCGAGCGCTTCAAGCGCGCTACGGACTGTTTGTGGTTGCGGATGAAGTCTACGAACACATCATTTTTGACGGGCGAACGCACGAGAGCCTGCTGCGCTACCCTGATATTCTCGAGCGAAGTTTGGTGATTTCATCCTTTGGCAAGACCCTGCACACCACCGGCTGGCGTATTGGTGTGTGCGTGGCACCCGCGCCGCTGACCGCTGAATTCCGTAAGATTCACCAGTTTGTGAATTTCTCCACCAACGCTCCCCTGCAACATGGCATCGCTGACTTTCTGAGAGACCATCCAGAGCACTATCATGAGTTGCCCGATTTTTACCAACAAAAGCGAGATCTCTTTGTGGACCTCCTTTCCGGTTCCCGCTTTAAGCTGTACCCCTCAAATGGAACCTACTTCCAATTGGCAGACTATTCCGAAATAACCGATGAGCATGACGTGGATCTCGCGAAACGATTGACGCGCGAGATACAAGTCGCGAGCGTACCCGTATCGGTGTTCTGTCAACAGCCGCTGCGCTCGCGAGTGCTGCGCTTTTGCTTTGCCAAACATGAGGACACGCTTCGAGAAGCGGCGGAACGTCTATGTGCGCTCTAAATGATCTGAAGCAATTGACCGCTGGCACGGCGATAAAGTTCTGCGCGGTTCTGATTTGCGCCCTCATGCTCGCGGCATGTTCTGCTGAGGTGGAAGACGGTCTCGAAAAATCTCGCTTTGAAGTCGGGGAGACCATTTACCGGCAATACTGTTTCTCCTGTCACTCATCCGGTGTGAACGGTGCGCCACGAACGGGTGACGCCGAGGCATGGGCACTACTCGAGGAGAAAGGGGACGCCGAGCTCTTGCGAACCACCAAGGAAGGTATTCTGCCCTACATGCCGAAAATGGGTCTCTGTTTGAATTGCAGCGACGAAGAGCTCACGGCCGCGATCGACTACATGATGCTGAGGTTAGAGCCTGAGCAGACCCCGGATGCTGGCTGAGGTGCGTGCAACGAGGCTGCGCTGTGCGGTGAGCCGTGGAACGACTCGCTTCGTGAGGCTACAGTAGAATCCCCTGCATGTTGGTGCATCAAAGAGTTGCCGCGTGAACGACCAAACGCTCGATCACACATTTGAAGTTTCGCGAGAGAATTTTCAGTCAGAGGTCATAGAGGCTTCTCAGAATCTTCCGATTTTGCTCGTGTTTTTCGCGCCTCAGGTTCCGGCGTCGCGAGAACTCGCGCAATCCTTGCGACAGCTAGCGCAAGCCTATGCCGGCGTATTTCGACTCGGCTTGGTGGATATGAGCGTGGATCCCGGGCTTGCACAGCCCATGCGCGTGCAGGGATTGCCGAGCGTTCGCGCGGTCAAGGGCGGCAGCCTTGCGGGTGCGCTCGATGGTCCGCAGCCGGAAGCGGAATTAAGGCGGCTCATTGATGGTCTCACCATGTCTTCAAACGAGATTCTTCGTGAGCAGTTAGGGACATATATTGAGCGTGAAGACTACGCGAACGGCGTCAATCTGGTTCAGCAAGCACTCAGGGAAGAGCCGAACAACCCGTCGTTTCTTGTCGAGCTTGCCGACCTCTTGGCATTGGATGGCAAGCCGGTTGATGCCAGACAGGTGTTTGATCGAATTCCCGAGGGTACGCAAGGGCGCTCTCGCGTGGCTACCCGGCTTGAGTTGATGTCCCGTGCGTCAGAGTTCGATGACTTGGCAACACTGCGGACAGAATACGAAGCGGCCGTCGAGAATTCGAAATGTCGCTATCAGCTCGCGGTCAAATTGGCCGCTATGAACAGATGCGAAGAAGCGCTTGAGCTTGGTTTGGCGCTGCTCATAAGCGACAGGGAGTACGGCGATGACGCTGGCAGAAAGCTCATGCTCGAGGTATTTGAATTGCTCGGAAAGGGTTCGGCGCTCGCGCAGAGATTCAGGCGACGAATGTTCAACTTTCTCCATTAGGAGGGCGGGGCTATGGGAGTCTTGGATGGAAAGGTCGCAGTGGTTACCGGGGCAGGCCGCGGCATAGGCCGCGAAATCGCAAAGTGTTTCGCCAATGAAGGTGCGCGCGTATTGGTGAACGATCTAGGCGGTGCGGTTGACGGCACCGGGAAAGGGGATATAGCGGAACAAGTGGTGGAAGAGATTCGGGATTCTGGCGGAGAGGCAACTGCCAATCGAGATACTGTGGCAACCATGAACGGTGGTGCGTCGATCTTCGAGCAGGCGCTTTCGGAGTGGGGGCAGTGCGATGTGCTGGTCAACAATGCAGGAATTCTGCGTGATCGCACTATCTTTAACTTGGCGGAACGGGATTGGGACGCCGTAATGGATGTCCACTTGAAAGGACACTTTGCCTGCACGCAACCTTTTTGCCGCTATATCAGGGACACGGGACGCTTCGGCTGTCGAATCATAAACTTCTCATCAACCTCAGGGCTCTACGGAAACTTCGGACAATCCAACTACGGTGCGGCCAAGGCAGGCATTGCCGGCTTCACCCGTGTGCTGGCGCTTGAACTTATGAAGTATCAATGCACGGTCAACACCATCGCCGCTTCGGCGGCGACGAGAATGACCATTCCCACGCGCGAGGCGCGCGGCCTGGAGGCGGATCCGGACAATCTCATGCAAGGGCCACAGCAGCTTGGTCCAGTGGTGACCTGGCTGGCATCGGAAGATGCCTCGCATGTCACCAATCAGATTTTTTTTGTATCGGGCGGTGAGTTGGGCATCATGCAGCAGCCGAAGGTGATCAAGAGATTTGTGACCAGCAAGCTCTGGTCGTTCGATGAATTGGAGCGCGCCGTTTCGGAGTTGGTTGAGGCTCAGAAGGCGCACGATGAGGAGGTAGACCGCCGGGCGCTTGGCAGCACACTCGACTAAAACCCAAGGTTCTCCCGCTGAGAAGGACAGGATTTTGGGGAGTCAGAATGCGCCTGAGGGATGTTGTTTGCGACGACTTTTGCACGAGACCCGGTCAGAAGCAACAAAAATGGAAGATGCAGAGAATTCTTATAGGCGCGTCTTGATCTCTGGTGCTAACCATCTGTTAGATAGGGAATTTTTGCTTCCAAATCTCTGAGCGGGTCGATACACATCGGATCGCGCCGTAGGCTTGCAGCGCAGAAGTTCACGGGTTATCCAGAGAGTTATCCACAATTCGTTCCCTCCCCTGGGATGGCTGTCTTTGCTCTTCCCATGCCTCGAAATCTTGCAGGTCTTTGTTGAATCGAGTTAACACGTAAGTAAGCACGGCACTATCGTCGAGTAAGCCGATCCAAAACAGAAAGTCAGGAATGAGGTCCAGAATAAAGACGAAATATATCAGCGCGGCGAGCAGGGCGACGAGTGTGGCATGGGGCACTGCCGTGTACTCGCCCCTCATCCAGGCGCGCAGCAAGCGAATCGAGACAGAGATGCGTGCGCCGAGATAGGTAATACCCGGGCTCTTGCGGAGTTTGTCTGGAACTTGGCTAAGAAGCTCCAGAACCTTCTTGGGTTCTTTGATGAGCTCGTGTGCGCGCTTCAGGTAACTCGAGAATCCGGGCGGTTCCCGAGGGGGTGGGCTATCGGTCATGGACAAAGCTCACTAGCTCCTGCGCGACCAGAAGGTTGTCGAGGGGAATGTCGAGACTGGCAACGGCTTGCTTGTAACCTGTTTCTCCTATGACCTCGCGTCGCACCGCGTAGAGCGCTCGTGCAAAATCCGATGTAAATTCAGGGTGGCCTTGCAGGGTGATTACATGATCTCCAAGAGAAAACCCGGCGACCGGGCAATCGGGTGCCGAGAGTTTCAGTCTTGCGCCCCTTGGCATGCGCACGACCTGATCTTGGTGACTCGCGATGAGCCGTAGTTGTCGCCCGCCTTCTTGATGGGAAGCTTCGTCGAAATAGTGAGTGACACCCACGCACCAACCGACCTTCGCTTTTTCGACCTCGCCTCCCACGAGTTTGGCGATGAGTTGATGGCCAAAACAAATGCCGATGGTCTTTCGTGCTTGTGCGAGGAGGCCGCCCACGAAGTCTTCAAGTCGGCGAAGCCAGTCGAAATCATCATGTACGCCGTGGGCACTGCCCGAGATGATCCAGGCATCGCATTCATCTGTTCGCTCGGGTTGTTCTCCCAGGGTGATTTCATATCGCCGAATCTCTACATCGGATGCCACTTCGGAAAAGAGTTCCCGAAACATGTGCGTGTAGTCGCCATGAGTGTCGAGTGGAGGTAGAACACGACCCGCCTGCAGGACACCAAGTTTCATTGCTCATATGAGTATCGAAGTAGGTCTCCTACTTTACCGCTTGGGAGACCTCTTGTATCGCATTGTGGAGAATTCGTAAGCCAGAGTGCAGATGCCGCCGGAGGTCTCGCAAAGGCATTATTGATTCTTCGTAACTACTCGCCCCCTCCCTTGACACTATAGGAACTAGTCGCTTTGTCACCTCTGATGATCTGCTCACCCAATCTTTGTGTCCACAATCGGGGGTGCTCTATAGTGTCAAGGGAGGGGGGCGAGTAGTTGCGATTCTTCTACATATCGACCCCATAAGAAAACACGACGACCGTAAAGACGGCGGGTGTCTACGAGTCTGCCCCGGGGCAAGGACTCGCCTAGACTCATGTAGGTGCATGGGATTGACATCATTGCCCGCGCTACGGAGCGCAACGAACTCGACCTCTAGCGATTTCTTTGTTGGTTCCAGGTAGGTATTGGTTGTTTATGGCAGGCGCTTAGCTTGCCACCGCATCGGCGAACAGACTGTCACTGAAGTTCCTCTCTCGCAAGCCATGCCTTGACGAGCGCGAGACGAGCCTGCTTGAGCCGCTGTCCATATCTCTCGCCGCTCATATCCGCACTCTCACTCTTCTTGGTGGGCCGCAGCATGTCGAACTCCCGCACATGCTCCGAGAGTCGTGCGAATTCGATTCGCGCCACTTCCGCGATGACGCGAAGGACTTCCTCGCGAGCCTCCAGGGGTTTCACCCTTGGTGGCCGCTGCGAGGCTGGCGGGACTTAGCTATCGGGCAGCTCTTGCACTTGAGCAGCAGTTGAATCGATTCAGCCTTTTCCCCACTGACGACTGGAAGTGTGAACCGGGCAATCCGCCGAACTGCACACTAACGACTAAGAGAAACAAGAGTGGGTTGTCTTGGTTCCTTTTAGAACAGACCCCAATAATGCCGGTCACCAACCAGCATGGCCCGAGACCTCCAGAATTTGATGTGAAGATGATTCTCACGGACGAGGGGATAATCAACTTGTGCAGCGCCACGATTCGGGTGGCGATTTTCGCTGGCGCGTTCTGGTCACCCCTTTTGATCGCGTCAAAGGCGGCGATAACACTTGGAAAGGAGGCTGTGAAGCATGCACCCAAGGTGGTGAACGTAGTGAAGATTCAATATGATAGAATTCGGGCCAAATTCACTGTCACGGCACAATTTACGGTCGGGGCTTCGGTCGTGTTCCTGTTAGAAATCGGTGATGTTCCTGAAACTGTTTGTGGAAGTCTCGTTCATTGAATTTGGTCTCTCCAGTTGTTGTTCAAACTAAAATATTCGGAGCGAGCACATTTCGTTGCGACATGCATCTTGCTCTTTTGTGTTTTCTGGCCTATTGCTTTCGCAGCGCTAACCTACGCCATGGAAAACTTCCACATGGTTGGTTGGCTTCTTGTTTCTTGCCTTATCATTGTTTTTCTGTCCCTTACACCAATTATTGCGGGCTTGTTCTTTGATTTGGATTCCGAATCAACGGGGGATGCCGACCTCGACGAAGGCCCCTGACCGCAGCGAACGATCCCCTTGGGCTGAGGTGGCTCCTGAGGTGGTCGAAGTAGGCCGCTATCTGCATCTACGGGTGGGCTCCGTAGTAGTAAGCAAAAGGCGCACACCTAACACTGGGCCAGTACAGCCCTCAGCCTAGTGCCTTAGAAAAAGTGTTCGCCAATCACTGGCAAGGTGTCGAACTCAAACCCGGTGTGCCCCGGTGCCACCTTCGACTCCGTGCGGGCAAGTGCGTACTCTTCGCCGGTCTTCTGGTCGATGAATACTGGAAAGGCGTGGCCCACGCGCAGATAGCCCTTGGCCAGCATTTCGTGTTCAGTTGCCCCCACCAC
>CAZNYE010000060.1:0-7164 GCA_964577185.1 uncultured Pseudomonadales bacterium
CAATGGGTTTTCCCGGCTCTCCAGGGGTCCCGTGGAGCGGCACGAACGCCACCCTGAACCTAGCGGCGCCAAGCATTGCAGAGATCGAGAAGGACTTCCGGTCTAAGGGCACGAGTATCGCGGCGGTCATACTTGAACCCATCGCCGGCAACATGGGATGCATCCCCGCCGTGCCGGAGTTTCTCTCAAGGCTCCGTCAGCTCACACTGGACAATGGCGCCCTGCTTATATTTGATGAGGTCATCAGCGGGTTTCGAGTTGGCCTCGGAGGTGCCAGCCGCCACTTTCGAATCACACCGGACCTGGTCACCCTCGGCAAGATAATCGGCGGTGGATTGCCAATCGGCGCGTTTGGGGGACGTGAGGACATCATGAGGCAAGTGGCTCCGGAAGGCCCTGTGTATCAGGCTGGCACGCTTTCTGGGAACCCAATTGCTGTTGCCGCCGGGCTCTCCGTCTTGAGGCAGATCGAGGCTCACGGATTCTATGAGCGGCTCGCAAGCAACACCGGGCTGCTGGCACAAGGACTGCGCGAGGCGGCGCGAAGCCTCGGCATCACACTTGAAGTCAACCAGGTCTGCGGAATGATTGGACTCTTTTTCGGCAGCCACACCCCAGTACAAAGCTACCGGCAAGTGGCGTGCGCGGATTCAGAGACCTATGCCAGGTTCTTCCATGCGATGCTGAAACGTGGCGTGTACCTCGCGCCTTCGGCGTTCGAAACCATGTTCGTGTCCGCGGCGCATGGTCGGGATGAAATCTCCCAGACCTTGTCCGCGGCTTCTGAGAGTTTTGCGGAGATGTCCCAAGAATGAGCAATTGTCGTTTTGACTGCGAACTCCCCCCGCACGACCGTCCAAGAGTCGATTCAGCATGGGTTTCGCCGAATAAATGAAGCATCGAGCACCGCACACAGGAGTTCGCGGCCAGAATGAGAATCACCGCCGAGGAATGCGGCTATTCGCAATCGGAAACGCGCTGGTTGACGATGAGATTGAGGTGAGTGATTCGATTCTCAGCGCCAATGGTTTGCCCAAAGGGCACATGCAACTCATCGATAAACACGAACTCGCTGCCTACAGATCGGCTTTTGGTGCGCCCCTGCGTCGCTGCGGCGGTGGCTCGGCAGCCAACTCCGCCGCCGCCTACGCGGGCTTTGGAGGTGAAGCTCATTTTTGCGGCCGGGTCGCGGTCGATGCGGTGGGCCAATGGTTTCTACAAGACCTGAAGCGATATGGCGTGGCGGCCAGGTCAATCGAGGATTCAGGTGGGGGAATCAGCGGTCAATGCCTGGTGCTGATCACGCCCGATGCTGAGCGCACCATGCTGACGTATTTGGGTGTCTCCGCTGACCTACGCGAGGCAGACCTGGACGAACAGGCACTGGCCGGATGTGACATCGTTTACTTGGAGGGGTACATGGCCAGTAGCCCGGTCTCAACCGAAACCTGCACAAACGCGCTGCGACTGGCACGGGCTTCAGGACTGGAAACCGCGCTCTCGCTCTCCGACACCAGCATGATTCAGCACTTTCGATCCCAACTCAAGGGGTTCCTCGCTGATGGGGTCACGCATGTGTTCTGCAATGTACAGGAAGCCCTACTGATGGCCGACACCGACAGGCTTGATGTCGCCACGACTCTATTGGGCGAGGTCGCGGAATATCTGCATATCACCCTTGGCGATCAAGGTAGTCTCTGCATGAACAAGGGTCTGCGGACTAGCGCGAGTGCGCCAGCTACTATCGCGGTGGACACCACCGGGGCAGGAGATATGTACGCCGCCGCCGCGCTCTACGCACATTCACGAGGTGCCGACCCCCAGCATATGACCAGCTTCGGAAACTTGGCCGCCGCCCACGTCGTTGGCCTCTACGGGGCACGGCTTGAGAATCCGGCTGACTATGCAGAATTTAGCCGAGAAGTTGGCCGCTAGATTCAACCAAGCAATCCTCATTATGGCTGCGAACTCCCCGCACGACCGTCTGAGCGCCGATTCGGCGATGATTGAATCGAATTTGTGGCGTATCCGGCGGTTCGCCCGGCAGTTCGCGGCCATAATGAGGATTGCTTGGTTGAACGCCCACGTATAGCCAAAATCCGCAAGTTCTGGTACTTTGCATCCCCCCATTTGTTCGGGACGAACTGCAGTCGGACCAAGATGTCCATGACCGAGAAGTGTGAACGCCATGATTGAGCCATCCAAAGTGGAATCGGTCTTCAAGACCTTTACGCCCTACAAGCAGCAAGAGGGCGAACCCTATATGAGCACACAGCAGCTGCATCACTTTCGAAAAGTCCTCTTGGCCTGGAGACAGCAACTCATGGAAGAAGTGGACCGAACCGTCGATCACATGAAGGGTGGCGCCAACCAGTTTCCAGATCCGGCCGACAGAGCCACTCAGGAGGAAGAGTTCAGCCTTGAACTGCGCACTCGGGATCGTGAACGCAAGCTGATACGAAAGATCGACTCCACGGTTGATCGACTCGATCAGGGAGATTATGGCTACTGCGAAACCTGTGGGGTTGAGATTGGCATCAGGAGACTCGAAGCGCGGCCAACCGCAAGCCAGTGCGTCGATTGCAAGACCATAGACGAAATGAAAGAGCGCCAGCTTACTGGGTGAGCACCGTTCGCGCGCAGCGCGATGCAAAGCACAGTTGAATGGCGTACATCCTGTACTCCACCCTTCGGGCGCTCTGCATGATGAACACAATCCCCACCGGCAGATTCGCGCCCACGCCAAGCGGTCCGCTGCACTTTGGCTCACTGCTCACCGCGGTCGCGAGCTATCTTGACATCAAGTCGCAAGGCGGTCGCTGGCTGCTGCGCATCGATGACCTCGACCCTCGACGCAGCAGCCAAGAATCAGCACGCGACATTCTTGAGGTACTTCATCGCCACGGCCTCTCAAGCGATGCACCCTGTGTCTGGCAAAGCGAACGAGCGCCCCTCTATGCGGATGCGCTCGCTTCGCTGCGCGAGACCAAACAGGCATTCGAATGCACCTGCACGAGAAAAAAGCTCAAGGGGCAGCGCGTCTATCCAGGTACTTGTCGATACTCGGCCATGCCTGTTCGGAGCAATCAGAGCACTCGCTTTATCGCGCCCGCTATCAAGGTCACCGTCCGGGATGCCGTGCAGGGAGACATCCAAGAACACTTGGCAGACGACTGTGGAGATTTCGTCATCTTTCGACGCGACGGCGTGGCGGCCTATCATCTCGCCACGGTTGTCGATGATGCCGATATGGGCGTCACCCGTGTACTGCGCGGCGCGGATCTGTTTGCCAGCACGCCTCGGCAAGTGGCACTGGCACGCGCTTTGGGACTCCCGGTGCCATGCTTCGCGCATATTCCGGTGGTGCTCGACGCACGCAAGCGCAAAGCCAGCAAGAGCCTTGCCGCAACGCCGCTTCAGGCGCTTTCGGATGTGGAGGTCAAGCGCAACCTCGCTTGGTGCATGCAGCTTCTAGGACTGTCCACGCCTCGCCTTGCATCGCACTCGCCAGAATCACTGCTCGACTGGGCAAGCAATCGGTTCTGCTTGGGCCAAGTTCCGGCTGTGACGCTACGGTCGGACTTTCTCTGCGTGTGACCACTCGCCCCCTTGACCCTATAGAACAACGCCCCTGTTGTGGGCGCGCGCGAAGGGTGAACACACCTTCACGGACGACATGTCGGCTTGTACCTATCGTGTGCTTATAGTGTCCCGAAAGCGAGTAGTTACCTGTGCCTTTGATATAGTGTGGCGCTTATTCAACCTTAAGGAGCTATTGGAAAGGCTCCGCTGTTTCAGCGCCTTCATACTCCCCCATGCGTCAATCCATTTTCAACAGCGGGATTGACCCTGCTCGCATCGACCGACGCGCAACAGGCGTGCTCGATAGATTGCGCAGTGCGGGCTTTGACGCCTGGGTGGTGGGAGGTGCCGTTCGCGATCTGTTGCTAGGTCGGCGGCCCAAGGATTTCGACGTGGCGACCGATGCCCTGCCCGAAGAAATCTGCGCCGTGTTTCCGCGTGCGCGTATCGTTGGTCGCCGATTTCGAATCGTGCATGTGCATCACGGCAGACACGTGACGGAAGTCTCCACCTACCGCACTTCAGATGACAAGGACGGGGCAAGGATTGCCTCGCCTCTTGAGGATCTGCGGGGCCAGGCGCGGGTGGTGTCAACCGAGGGCGTGATCCTGCGCGACAACGCCTGGGGCAGCCAGCAGGAAGACGCCCTGCGCAGGGACTTCACCGTGAATGCCTTCTATTACGATCCCATTGAGGATGAGCTGATCGATTTCTGCGATGGCTACGCCGACTTGAAGCAAAGATCCCTGCGCCTGATCGGCGAACCCACACGACGACTGGTAGAAGATCCCGTGCGGATTCTTCGTGCCATCCGAATAGCCGCCAAGCTCCGCCTGACAATCGAACCGGCAACCGCCGGCGCCATGCGAAGCTTATCCGAGATGGTCGAGAAGATCAGCCCCAGACGCAAATATGATGAATGTGTGAAGCTCTTTATGAACGGTCACGGGGAATCCAGTTGGGATATCGCCGAGGACTTTCGATTGACGCGACGATTGTTTCCCTGCAATGGCCAGCATGACGCTTTACTGATCCGCAGAGCACTTGGCAACACCGATCTTCGAGTCCGCGAGCACCGTCCGGTGACCTTCGCCTTTCTGTTGAGCGTATTCTACTTGCAAGACTACCAGCGGGCGATTGACAACCTCGAATCGGACCTTTCCTTCGAGGAGCGTCACCAAGCGGCGAGTCAACAAGCCTTCTCAAGCCTGGCCAGCGTCATGGCAATACCACGCCATGCCAGCCATTTCGCACGCGAGGTGTGGGCGCTCCAATCGAGGCTAGAATCCTGCAAGCGGCCACAGAAAACCCTTGCCTTTGAGAGATTTCGCGCCGGCTATGACCTGCTTGCCTTGAGAGCCGAAGTTGGAATCGCAGATGGTGCGTTGCGCGACTGGTGGCAGGATTTTCAGCAAGGCGCCGAAATTCCAGCAAGACAGCTTGCCTTCAGACAGCGCGGCCTTCGCAAAGGCATAGCCGCGAGAGGAGTGCCGCGTTCGCATCGCCGCGGATCAGCGCACAGGGCAGGTTCAGGCTAGTGGCGCGACACTCATGACTTGGGCGCTCGCCAGCATCGCCATTGGCATTATTGGCGTTGTCTGGGGCGCGGAACGTTTTGTTTCTGGTGGTGTCGCAACCGCGGACCGGCTGGGTGTATCTCGATTTGTGATAGGGCTTACCATCATCGCCATAGGCACTTCAGCACCCGAAATCTGGGTAGCGGTGCGCGCATCCATGAAAGCTCAGCCTGAACTTGCCATCGGCAACGCCATAGGCTCGAACATAGCCAATATCGGGCTTGTGCTGGGTATCACCGCCATGATCAGATCGGTCAATGTCACCCGCGAAGTGCTGAAGATCGAAATGCCCTTCCTGGTCGGCGTGACCCTTGTCGGACTCTCCGTCATCGCGAACCTATGGGTGGGCAGGGGTGATGCAATGTTGCTGCTCGGCTTGTTCGCCTTTTCGCTCATCTACCTCGTTCGCCATCGGGATCACATGCCGGAAAGCGTGGGCAACGCCATCAGTGAAGAAATCGGGCAGCTCTCGTCAATGTCGCTCGGTCGGGGTATTTTCTGGACAGTGCTGGGACTGGTGGTGCTTCAGGTTGCCTGTGATGTGCTTATTTTTGGCGCGACCGAACTCGCCGAATTGTTCGGCGTGAGAACCTTTATCATTGGCCTCACCGTGATCGCCGTGGGCACCAGCCTGCCCGAGCTGGCCGTCACGGTGGGCGCCGCAGTGAAGGGGCATTCCGAGGTTGCCATAGGCAATGTCATAGGTTCGAACATTCTCAATCTGCTACTGGTGTTGGCAATTCCAGGATTGCTCTACCCGACGCGACTCGACCAACTCGATCTGTTTCGCGATGGCGGCATGTTGATGATTCTCACCCTGACCATGTACCTGTTCGCAACCGCCTCCACCAAGCATGCCATCGGACGCTTTGGCGGCGCCATCCTGTTCGCCGCCTGGATCGCCTACATGAGCCTGCTGGTTGTGCACAATTGAGCGGGTCACCATGGAGCCCTCATTATGGCTGCGAACTCCCACCGTGCGATCGTCTGAGCGTCGATTCAACAAGGATGTAGTCGAGTCTGTGGCGTATCTGGCACTTCACACGGGAGTTCGCGGCCACAATGAGGATTGCCGGTAACCATGCAACCGAGCCCAAGTGTGCTTACACTCGCAAGGCAGATCTCGCTGCTGGTGCTCGATTGCGATGGCGTACTCACAGACGGCCGACTGTACTACCTTGGCGAGCGCGATGGCGCAATGGACGAAGGGCTGTTCGCGCTCGCCTTTTATGCACAGGACGGCCATGCGCTCAAGATGCTGATGCAAAGTGGGATAGAAGTTGCCGTCATCAGTGGCAGGTCTTCTGCTGCGCTTGATCACAGAATGAAGGAGCTTGGCATCACCCACGTCTATTCGAAGGTGGCGCACAAGGGCAGGATCTTGAAAGACCTCATGGACACACTGAAGCTTGAGCAACGCCAAGTCGCGACCATGGGAGATGATATTCCCGATCTGGCGCTCTTCCGGATTGGCGGCTTGTCTATCGCCCCTTCCGATTCCCATCCAATGGTGCGCGGTCAGGCGGACTACGTGACCAAGGCACTCGGCGGACGGGGCGCCGTGCGCGAAGCCGTACAATTGATCATGAGCGCGCAGGACAGCTTTGAACCCATGATCGAACAATTCCTTAAAGAATGACACGCGGACTCGGTTGGATACTTGTTGTGGCCTTGCTGGTGTCCATGGGGCTGTTGCTCTTGCCAGAGACCACACCAACACCTCAAGCTGATCTCGACGCCGAGGCGAGTGAAGAAGAATTACCGGAACTCACCATTCTTGAGGCGCGAGTTCGCGCTTTTGGCGAAGATGGCGCAGCCATTTGGTCGCTAAAGTCACCGCGAATCGCCCTGTCCCTAGACGGGTCGCTCGACTTTGCCCTGCCGCGAGTGCTGCTGCGGAACTCCTCTGGAACAAGCCTACAGGCGAAAGCGGGACGCGGCTGGCTAGAACCGACTCCGGAAGGAGAGAAAATAAACCTCTATTCCAAGGTTGATGCATTACTTG
>CAZNYE010000061.1:0-2764 GCA_964577185.1 uncultured Pseudomonadales bacterium
GTCCGTGTGTCCGGCGTAGACAAAGAGAGGCGCCTTGGAACCAAGCCGTGCCCAAAGGTTGGAGACACATCCGAATGGCAGGGAACGGGTTTCGAACCCCAGGTCTTCAAGCAAGCCGGCGATCAGCTCTTGGCAGCCAGCATCTTCCGGCGTGACCGAAGGTCTGGCGATCAGCGCTTTGGCGATGTCGAGGGCACTCATATTCATCCCGGATTGAACCGGCTAGTTATGCGCGTGAAGCGCTTCGTTGAGCTCGATGGCGTTGCGGTTGGTGCGACACTCGATGCGACCCGTTGCGCCGTTGCGGAGAAACAGCATGTCGCTCTGTCCAGACAATTCTCGTGCCTTGACTTGAATGACCTCTCTGCCTTCGGCGTTCAAGACGCATATGGGTGTGCTGGCAGTGATATAGAGACCCGCCTCAATAGTGCAGCGGTCGCCCAGGGATATGCCTGTACCCGCGTTGGCACCGATCAAGCACTGCTCGCCAATGCTCACGCGTACCTGTCCTCCGCCAGCCAGTGTGCCCATGGTGCTGGCGCTGCCACCTAGGTCCGAGTGTGCGCCGATCAATACGCCCTGACTGATGCGGCCTTCGATCATATTGGGTCCGAGCGCACCGGCATTGAAGTTCACGAATCCTTCGTGCATGACCGTGGCACCTTCGCCGAGGTAGGCGCCAAGGCGTATGCGCGAGGCATCCCCGATGCGCACTCCGGAAGGCACGAGGTAGTCGGTCAAGGGTGGAAACTTGTCAACCAAGCGCACGACAAGGCTTCTACCCGCTATGCGCTCGCGCATGACGAGCGCCGCTAGGCGATCTGGACGAACGGGTCCTAAGTTGGTCCAAGCAAGGGTGGGCAATGTGCGAAAGAGGCCGTCAAGGTTTAGGCTGTTGGGCCGCTTCAAACGGGCGGAGATCAGGTGCAGCTTGAGATAAGCCGCCTCCAAGGTCTCGATCGGTGCGTCTTCGCAGAGACAAACCGCGACAGGAACGGGAGCCTCTGGCGAATCTGAATAGGATTCAAGCAGGGGAGCGAGCGCGTGACCCCGCGCTCCGAGTACAGATTGAATCTCGCCGCCAAGGTCGTGCGTGATTGGCACGACCTCCGAGCCCGCATGCCCGCTGAGCAACTCTTCAAGCGCGGGCTCTGGGCCACCTTCCGGGCAGGCCACGAGCGCAAACCAGACATCAAGCGTGCCGAGATCATCCTGGCGCGCCAATCCGAGTCCGTATGCGAAGAGATTGCTCATGATCGTGGATCGATAACGAAAGGCGCATTGTACCTAGCGAGTCATTCACTCCCTAGCAATCGGAAGCTGCAAATCGAATGCCCCAACCCCCAGATCGATACTGCGCCGCTGATGCAATGGAGTGCGGGACACAGTCGACGGACCTTTGATTTGCAGCGTTCAATTGCTAGCGGAACGTGTCAGCAGATCGTCGGGCGGCGTAATGCGCACCGAGCGGACAAGATGCTCACCCACCAGAAGCGTCTCGATGTGGTAGCCCTCGATATTGACGCTGACATTGGCGTCCGGAATCACTTGCAGGTGTTCAAGCACGAGTCCGTTGATGGTTCTCGGCCCGCCGATTGGCAGGTTCCATTCCAGACTTCGATTGACTTCCCGCACCAGCGCCTTGCCATCAACAATCCATGAGCCGTCGTCCTGCGGAAAGATCTCCGCGAAGTTGGAAGCGAGGTCGCTGGTGAATTCGCCAACAATTTCTTCAAGGATGTCCTCGAGCGCGACGAGGCCCTGCACGTCGCCGTATTCGTCCACCACCAAGGCGATGCGTTCACGCTTCTTCTGAAAATTCATGAGCTGCACATGCAATGGTGTGCCCTCAGGCACAAAATAGGGTGCGTCGCACAGCGCCACTATGTCTTCCTTGGAGACGGATTCACTCGCGAGCAGGCGGTTGGTTTTGCGCATGTGGAAGAATCCCTCAACCTGGTTGAGCGAGCCGCTGAAGACGGGCAGGCGGGTGTGCTGGGTCGCGGTAATCCGTGCGACGACATCATTCGTATTCTCCTCCAGGTCCAACCCGTAGACCTCACTTCGCGGCACCATGATGTCGTCAACGGCGAGTTTTTCGAGCTCGAGGATCTGCAAGAGCATGGATTGATGTCGAGTGGGCAGGGTCGCGCGTTCAAGCAGCACGGTGCGAAGTTCGTCCATGCTGAGCTTCTGATCTGCGGTTGACCCTTCTCCATCCTTCGTCATCCAGCGCAACAACAGTCGTGCTACCCATCCAACGCCTCGCACGAGGGGATAGAGCGCCTTCAACAGGGGACCGAGGACGTGCACGGAGACGAAGGCGAATCTTTCGGGATTTTGCGCGGCGAGCGTCTTGGGGGCGACTTCGGCGAAGATGAGAAAGAGAATTGTCATCACTATGGGCGCGAGCAGCAGGCCCGTGTCCCCCAAGAGCCGTAGCCCAATGACCGCTGCCACGGTGGCGGCGATGTTGTTCACGAGATTATTGCCGATGAGAATCACGCCGAGCAGGTTTTCTGGCTGCTTCAAGAGTCGCTCAGCCTTGCGGGCGCTGTGGTTTCCTTGATTCACCGCATGCTTCAGGCGATAGCGATTAAGACCGATCATGGCGGTCTCGGAGCCAGAGAAGTAGGCTGATAGCAGCGTAAGGATCAACAGCGAACCGAACAGTATGGTTGCTGGAAGTTCAGATATATTCACGCGCAGGACTCGATGAGAAGTGGGGAATGTGCCGCTCAAATCAGAAGACTAGCTCCCGACC
>CAZNYE010000062.1:0-2228 GCA_964577185.1 uncultured Pseudomonadales bacterium
CAGAGATCGCTTAAGTCTTGCGACAACAGTCGCGGCAGAAACCGCTCTTGGATGGCCGCATCTCCGTACTTTTCAATAAGATGCGCCGCCGAGTCGGTCACATTGATCGGGCAGCCAAGGCCAAACTCCGTTTCGTTGAAGAGCAGCGTAAAGGCATGCTTTGCCACGGCCGGGAAGCGTCTCGGAAGGTCCAACACGCCTTCACGATTGGTCATTGCATGCAGTCCAAACTCTCCAAAGGCCGCCGCTTCCAACCTGCGGTACGCGGGATGATATGAAATGCTCTGGATATCCCGTCCGAGTCGGTCGCGTTGATGGAGTTCGGGCGGGTGCTGATTGGCAAGATATGCGCACTCGTCAAGCTCCCCGGCGGCGAGTTCGCCTAGGCGCGAGAGATGGGGTCGTAAGTGACGGTGTGTATCCTCGCCCAAGTAAAGCTCAAGCAGGGCTTGAAGGTCTAGGTCGCACTCGAAGAAGTTGCCGCCGCGGGTATCAGGGGCTATGGCTGTCTGCTGAATAGGCTCCAAGTTCGACATGGGTGTGACATGGGTGTGTGTCCCCGCCTATTATGGAGCAAAGCCGAATCACGAGACTTGTGAACCAAGACACCAAGACGCTGCTGATTGTGTATCACTCAGGTTCCGGTCGCACGGCAGAGCTCGCCGAGGCGGTGCGTCGTGGTGCCGGACATGAGGATGTCGAATCTGTCCGAGTCAGCTTCAAGTCGGCGTTCGAAGCTGGACCACAAGACCTTCTCGAAGCCGACGGTGTGATTTTCGGGACACCCGAAAATTTTGGCTATATGTCCGGCGCATTGAAGGACTTCTTCGATCGCACCTTCTATGCGGTTGAGGGCGAGATCAAGAACCCACCCTATGGCATCTTCATTAGTGCGGGCAATGACGGCACCGGAGCGCTCAGCGCAATTCGGCGCATAGTGCGCGGATTCCCGATGAATGAAGTGCAAGAACCAGTCATCGCGCGAGGCGAGCTTGCACAGGAACATCTTGAAAAGGCAGAAATGCTCGGCGCGGCGCTAGCCTTTGGGTTAGACGCGGGTGTCTATTGACCGCGCCCTATTCCGCCCGAAGCACATTCACAATCGGCATGCGCGCGGCTTGCACGGCGGGCAGCAATCCGCCAACGAATCCTAAAACTAGCGCCCAAATAACACCTAGGGTCATGAGATCGGGAGTCACCGCAAAATCAAAGGCGACCTGACTGAACGACGCCTGATTGAGCGTCGAGGCGGTGTAACCATTGAAGGCCAGATATGAACCAAGCGCGCCGAGGACTCCGCCCGAAACCGCCAAGAAAAGGGCTTCGATCATCACCGAAACCACCACCGGCAGCCCGGCGAATCCAAGTGCCCTCAAGGTTGCGATCTCACGGGAGCGAACCGATACCGCGCTATACATGGTATTGAGCGCACCAAAAATCGCGCCAACGGCCATGATGCCCGCCACAACATAGCCAAACACAGAGATGATCGCGCTGGTGCCCTGGGATTGTTCAGCGTAAAACTCCGTTTCCGGGACAAAGTCGAGTTCCAGGCGCTTGTCTTCTTCCACCACTTCGTTCAACGAATCGACCATAGCGGGGTCATACTGCACCCTCAGCGACGAAAAATCGGGACGCCTCAATGCTCCCTGCATGGTGCGCACATCCGCCCACAATTCGGACTCGTAGGCACCGCCGTCCGCCTCGAAGAAACCAACGATGGGCAGACTCATATCCCTGAGTGGAAGCTCATTTCCGAGTTCCACGCCACGGAATTCGTGAGCCGCCTTGACTCCCGCGATCACCTCGCGCGTACCCCAATTGAACAATCGCCCTTCAACGATCCTGATCGCGGGGCGCATGGTGAATCCGTCCGCAGAGACACCGCGCAAAGGAAGATTCGCAGCCGCACCCGTATCGCGCTTCGGAACGTCGGCAACGGTGAACAGCTCCGTGCTCACGCCGGCGACACCCGGAAGCTGCGATATCACGGCCGCGGCATCCTGGCCCACACCCGAACTCATTTCACCATCCGCACCCTTGCGCAGAACCAGCGCTCGGTCGGGACTCGCGGCATCCACCAGCGTCGCCTGAAAGCCCGAGCCCATCGCCAAGATCGAGACGAGCACGCTGACGACGGCCGCAATTCCCACCACTATTACCAACGAGGAATAAACGCGATCCTTGACGCTGAGCAAATTGAAGCGAGTGACTTCAAAGATCTGGCC
>CAZNYE010000063.1:0-7379 GCA_964577185.1 uncultured Pseudomonadales bacterium
CTGGCGTGCCTTGCTATGGGAACATGCCCGGCGGTCTCGACCATATCGAGAGAGCGGCGCGCTTCGTTCAACTGACACGCTCGGGCGCGCACCCCGATGACTCGGCGCCAACGGCAACAACCCTGTTTATTGACCATGAGCCACTAGTGCGCGCCGCGAACATGTGGCGCGATTTGCAGAGCGTCCTAGGACTCATCTGCCAAGAAGAATTCGATGAAGCAATGATCGGAAGCAGGGTCAAGTCCCTGATCGCGAGTACCTGTGGGCACGAGGATTACGACACATTGACAGCGAATGTCATTGAACTGGCGGTCCAAGCGGCGGCAGAGGTCGATATCCTAGTCGCGCCTCGCTCATAGTGAAAGAACACCAGACGCGCAATGCTCTTGAGAACCACCCCCGCCGACCAGGGGCGCATCAAACTTCCGGTACTCGCACCACATTTACAGTTCCACATAATCGACGAACAGCAGACGCTGCTCTTTTCCGAAACCTTCAACACACTACTGCATGGCAAGCTCTATGCCGATTTGCTGCCGCTCTTAGACGGCACGCGCCAACAAGACGCGATTGTTGCCGCCCTCGGAGCGACCTACTCCGCCGCCGATGTGTTGTCAGCCATTGTCGCGCTCTCGACAAAGAGCTACGCGGTTTCGGCTGAACATGGTATGCAACAACCTCGCGCGGCCTACTGGTCATCGCTTGGTGCCTCGCCACGCATGGTCGAGCAACGCCTGGCGCGGTCGCGGGTCGCGCTTGAGGGCGACGGCAAGGGGTTCGTCCAGCATCTGACAGAACTCGGAGTGCGCCTTGAATCAAACAAGCCGACGCTCAGGGTAATCCTCTGCGAAGACTATCTCGCGGACGGCTTCGCGGAAATGAATCGAAATCAGCTTGAGACCGGCGCCGCCTGGATACTCGTCCGGCCATACGGAATCGAACCACTGTTCGGCCCAGTCTTTCGCGCCGATGATGAAGGGCCCTGTTGGGAATGTCTGAGCCACCGGCTGCGCGGCCACCAGGAAGTGCACACTTTCCTGCGCAATTTCGCCGGTGAGGATGCTGCCTTCAAACCCTTCGCGGCGGAGCCCGTGGTGCTGAGCGCACTCTACAGGCTCATCGCGGCAGAAATCGCCAAGTGGCTGGTCTTGGATGCCCTCGCGCCGATTCACGAGCACGCCGTTACTTTGCACCTCGGCACACTCGACACATCGCGGCATCGCGTCGTGCGGCGGCCACAGTGCCCCGCATGCGGCGATCAGGGGCTGCATCGGCCGGGCCGTGCGCCAGTTCCCCTGTTGCTACGTTCAAGCCCCAAGAGGGTATTGAACAGCGGCGGTGCGCGCGCCCTTGCCCCAGAGGTCACACTTGCGAAATACCGACATTTGGTGAGCCCAGTTAGTGGTGTGGTGAGCTGGCTGAGGCGCACGACCGACGATGATGACGCATGGCTGCATGTATATTGGGCTGGAAGCAATCTTGGCATAAGAAGCCGCACCTTGAGCTCGCTTCGACGCAGCCTTCGCAGCAAGAGCGCGGGGAAGGGCAGTACACGAGCACAATCCGAGGTCAGTGCGCTTTGCGAAGCGGTGGAACGCTATTCGGGAAGCTTTCATGGCGATGAGAGGCGTGTCCGCAAGCGATTCAACGAGCTGGCCCTGGACGACGAGGCCATCCACCCCAACGACGTGCAGCTCTTTAGTGAGCATCAGTTCGCACACGCCGAGACAATCAATGCGAAGGGCCATCCATACAACGTCATTCCTCAGCCACTCGACCCGGACGCTGAACTAGACTGGACACCGGTCTGGTCGCTCACCGAGGGGCGGCATCGTCTTCTGCCGACAACAATGCTCTACAGCATGCCGGCCGAAGTAAGGGGTGCCAAAAGCCTGATCGCCGATTCCAACGGTTGCGCTGCGGGAAACACCCTCGAAGAAGCCATACTGCAAGGCTTCTACGAACTCGTCGAGCGCGACGCATTCGCCATATGGTGGTATAACCGGTTGCGCGCACCAGCTATTGATCTCGCCAGCTTCGATGACCAATATCTTGCCGGGGCCACGGACTACTATCGCCGCTACGAGCGTGATCTCTGGATGCTCGACATCACTTCTGATTTGGACATTCCGACGTTCGTGGCCGTGTCGCACAGACCAAATGCGGATACGGAGGACATTATTTACGGTGCCGGCACACATGCCGAGCCGCGAATCGCCGCACTGCGCGCCTTGTGCGAACTCAACCAATGCCTTACCTGGCTGCCGCGCCCCAAAAGCGGCGATGGCCGTCCCATGATCGACGACCCTGTGGCGCTCTCCTGGTGGCAGACCGCTCGTCTCACCGATTGCTCGTGGCTGGCACCGCCAGCAGAGACCCCGCTCCGCTCGTTTTCTGGTGTTCGGCCAGCGGCTACCACGGACACACTCGAAGACATTGAACACTACCGCGCCATCGTTGAAGCCAAGGGCTTGGAGTTTCTGGTGTTGGATCAAACCCGCCCAGACATAAGCATGCCAGTGGTCCGAGTCATCGTACCGGGCATGCGCCACTTTTGGGAAAGGCTCGCGCCCGGCCGCCTGTACGATGTGCCTGTCAGCCAAGGCCACCGCACACACCCGCTCGCCGAACACGACATCAATCCTGCGCCAGTCATCGCTTGAGTAGAACCATATGGATATCGACGAAGCCGTATTGCTCACCCAGGACAGGCTGTTGGAAGAGGGCGAGAGCATGGGTGAGTTGCTCGCGAATTTTAGAAATAGGATATCGCCGGTGCTCATCGGAGATCCGCAATGGGAGCGTATTCTGAAACTGGCGAGGAAGCTGCCGATCTCCATGGGTGCGCTTCCATTCGGATTTGAATTGCCCTTGCATGAACCCGGTCCAGATGCGGATTTGGGCGTCTCATTGGCGAGTGGCACCCGGACGGCCGAGTTTCTCAAAGCGCTCGCGCAGGGCGGTCAAGCTGACACAACAACGGCGGCCATCCTGCGGCTGTTTCGCGAAATGGAAGCAGAACCTTCGCCTCTGCGTGAAATTGTCGGCCGCAAGTTGATGCTTGAATACGACATTGGATCGGCAAGAAATAGAGCGCGCCCGCATCCGGGGATGTTTCTCCGTCCCGGCGAGCGTCCGATCATCGGTGGCGGCCAGTTCGAAGATGTGGCGACCGTGGTCGACGCACTTGAGTCCTGCGTGGGCTGGGAGAGGGATCACGCTCAGCGCAAGTTGCTAAAGCGGGCTCATCTCGCGCAGCCCAAAGACACGCGCATGGATTCATTCGGCGTTTTCCCGTCCCGCTCACGCGCCGTCCGACTGGCCGTCATGGGATTCACGACAGAGCAGGAATTAGGCCAGTATCTTCAAGACATTGAATGGCCGGGACAGATAGCAGCAGTTCATTCAGTGGTTTCACGTTTCAGGGAGCGCGTGAATATTGTCAGGTCTGGGGCGAATATCGACATCGAGCAAGAGGGCATTGGCGCGACGCTCGGCTTGACGCTCATTGTCAAGCAGAGATACACAAAGGACTCCCGCTATTGGCTGGATGGCCTGACTGATTGGGCACCTCTCTTGAGAGCCTTGCGCCACGAGGAACTTGTAATCCCCGAGAAGCTCGAAGCGCTTGCCCACTGGGTTTCCAAGCCAAGTAGACTTTTCGCTAAGTCGGGGCAGTATGTACTGCTACGTGGCATTCACCACATAAAACTCGTCATTTCTGAGAACGCGCTTCGCAAAGCGAAAGCCTACGTATTCATGGTGCTCTCCGCGGCCGTCTAGGAGCGGGAGCAGAAGACAGTAGCGTGAAAAACGCTCCCGCTTGGGATCGCTTCGCCAAGCGGGGGTCATTTCCGCCATGAACAGGCGCGGACTCGCCTTGTCCGCCCCCCAATCCCAATGTGTCGTGCTACCAGCAGCAACAAAGGCCAGCGGAAATCGCTTCTAGCTGCTCCTCGCTTATGTGCGGGTCGGGTGGCAACGCAACATGCACGGTCTGCATGTCGCTCTCATGCACCTTGATCTCCATCGAGTCAGGAATGGTAATGTCCAATTCCGCACAGATGGCTTCCTTGGGATTCGACAGCAATTTCTGCCTGAAGTCCGCATCGAGCGCGGACTTCTCAACAATCTGCTGCAGCATCTGATCGCCACTTCTCATAGCTTCTCCCTCCTTATGAATGGGCTGGTTGGATAAGCTTAAGGGGCGCTATCGTACAATGTCAATAGACTCGAATCTATGGCTTCCGCGCATGCGTCCGTGCTGCCACATCACCTATACGCAGTTCTGCGGCAGGCACCGCCTGAAGACAAGACCTTCGGCGAAAGGACATCTTGTGGCTGGCCTGGCGCTTTTTCTATCGGTGTGCGTGCCTTATCCGAGCGGGTCGGTGCTCGCGCAATCAGAGACTCCGGAGGAGCGAGGGCTACGGATCGCGCGCGAAGCAAATGATCGCAATGATGGCTTTGGAGACTTCACCGCCGAAATGACCATGGTGTTATTTGATCGGCTGGGCCGAGAAGCCCGGCGCCAAATGCGTTTCAAGGTGCTTGAGGTGCCGGGCAACGGCGACAAGAGCTTGTTCGTATTCGACCAGCCGCGTGACGTTCAAGGAACGGCCCTTCTGACCCACGCGCGCATCAACTCGCCAGACGATCAATGGCTTTATCTGCCTGCTCTTAAGAGGGTCAAACGCATCAGCGCTTCGACGCGTTCTGGATCCTTTATGGGCAGCGAGTTTTCATATGAAGATATGAGCACGCCGGAATTGGAAGAATACACCTATAGGCACTTCCACGATGAGCCATGCGGAGATTTCATTTGTACCGTGAGCGAACATTTTCCTCGCGATCAAAAGTCCGGCTATAGCCGGAAGGTCGTTTGGCAGGACAGGGCCGAACTTCGCACTTGGAAAGTTGAACACTACGACCGAAAGGGGTCGCATCTAAAGACACTCACTTTTGCCGATTATCAACAATATCTTGATCGGTTTTGGCGAGCGGGGAAAATGACCATGGTGAATCATTTGACCGGAAAGAGCACGGTGCTGAATTGGTCCAACTTCCGCTTTCGCACCAATCTAGATGACGGGGAATTCACTCAAACCGCCCTTCGACGTGTGCGTTGATGCACTTCGCCCACGTTTTTTTTGTTGTAGCGCTCATGACCGCAGGTGGCGGCAAGGCGCAGACATTTGATTTCTCCGGCGACTTCAGCTTTCAGGCACGATGGTATCCAGAGTCACCCGCGTTCCAAGGCCAGCGGTCGAGCACTCTGGGAGCTGTCGCTGAACCTTCGCTTTACACTGTGATCGGGGAAAATACAAGCTTCACCTTCACGCCCCTCGGTCGTTACGACAGCGCGGATACTCGCCGCACGCACGTTGACCTGCGGGAAGCCTATTTGCTGACCTACGGCGACTGGAGTGATGTCTCTTGGGAGATTCGACTGGGCCTTGGCCGAGTCTTCTGGGGCGTGGCCGAGCTGCACAACCTCGTGGATATCGTCAATCAATTGGATCTTGTAGAACACCCGCGTGACCGGCCCAAGCTCGGACAACCCATGGCGCATCTGACGCTCTCAGGAAATTGGGGAATCGCGCAGGCCTTCTTGCTTCCCCATCATCGTAAGCGCACGTTTCCGGGGACCTCCGGCCGCCTACGGGGTGAGCGCCCGATTGACGCGAACGCCCGCTATGAGAGCAGTGACGAGGAGCGTCATCTTGATTTTGCGGTGCGCTACAGCAACACCCTAGGCATTCTTGATTTTGGTTTGAGCGCCTTTCGCGGTACTAGTCGCGACCCCTTCCTGATTGCCCCGCCGCCGTCCGACCGCGCACCGCGCCAAGACGTTCCCTGGATTCCTTACTACGAGCAAATTCGACAATATGGACTCGATGCCCAGCTTACCACCGGCGCCTGGCTGTACAAGTTGGAAGCTATACGTCGCAGTGGTGCCCGCAACCTCTTTGGGGAAGAGGAAGATTTCAGCGCCTTCATCCTTGGCATGGAGCGCACCCATTATTCACTGTTCGGTTCCAACACAGACTTGACCCTGCTCGGCGAATGGCTCGGAGATGGTCGCGGACGGCGTGCCACCAGTGTCTGGGCCAACGATCTGTTTATCGCGGCATTCCTCGCGTTCAACGATGTTCAAAGCACCGAGTTCGTGGCTGGCCTGCTCGCCGACCTTCGCTATGATTACAGTGCACTCAACATGGAATTGAAGCGCCGCATTTCGGCAAGTTGGACCATGCGGTTTGAGATGATCGCGAATTTGAGTTCTGACCCGGAGGATTTGACCTACGCGGGTCGACGCGACAGCTTTGTGGGCATCGAATTGACGTATAGTTTCTGAAAACCGGGGCCCTAGCCGCCACCCTCTGCTTCCCACTGATCACCCGAGTGCTTCAATCGCTTCAGGATTCCATCGAGCACGCCAAGCGAAGAGTATTGAATGATGAGTCGCCCCTTCCCGCGAGATCCGGTATTCAGCGTGACTCTAGCGCCCAAGCGCTCGCCTAGCTCTCGTTCAAGCAACTCTGTATCGGCGTCCTTCGTGGCTTGCTTCCTGTCTTCGCCATCACCTGATTGGCGGAGTCGATTGATCAAGACCTCTGTCTGCCGCACCGATAGCTGTCGTGTCGCGACTTCCCTTGCCGCCCGTACCTGACGCGCACCCGAAACGCCAAGCAACACCTTGGCGTGCCCCTCCTCTAGGCTGCCATCATCCAAGAGTGCCTTCACCTCGGTCTCGAGTGCACGCAAGCGCAGCAGGTTGGCCACTTTCGCGCGAGACAATCCCACCGCGTCGGATAGTGCCTGCTGCGTCATGCCGTGCTCACGAATAAGACTATGCAGTCCCTCTGCCTGTTCAAGTGGGCGAAGGTCAACCCGCTGCATATTCTCCACCAACGCCATCGCTCGCGCCTCTTGATCGCGGGCGTCGCGAATGAGTGCCGGAATGTGCGTGAGGCCCGCCTTTTGCGCCGCGCGCCACCGTCGTTCGCCTGCGATGATTTCATAGCCCCGCTCGCCACTTCCGCGAAGCAACCTGACCCGCGATGTCTCGCGTCAGTTGTCACGGTACTTTGAGCGGCTATTGTTTCGAACGCTCATCCCGCGCAATGTGCGTCTGGCCGAAGCGCCGAGCCATGGGCTTCCAGCGACGACCTACGACAAAACCTCCAAGGGTGCGGTCGCCTATCAGGCGCTCGCCGCAGAATATCAGAGGCGCCGACTATGAATTCGACGAAGAGGGGACTCGGCCGCGGCTTGGATGCCCTGCTCGGTGGGCGGGAACACAGCGAGGCGCGGGACGGGAAATTGAGACAAGTGCCGATCGACTTGATTCGAAAGAGCCGCAACCAGCCTAGAAG
>CAZNYE010000064.1:0-7206 GCA_964577185.1 uncultured Pseudomonadales bacterium
GCTCTTTGGCCTCGGACTTGACATCCGCAATCTGCTCGTTAAGTTCCGCAAACTGCTTTTTGGTCTCGGACTTGACATCGGCAATCTGCTCTTTGGCCTCGGACTTGACATCGGCAAACTGCTCTTTGGCCTCGGACTTGACATCCGCAATCTGCTCGTTAAGTTCCGCAAACTGCTTTTTGGTCTCGGACTTGACATCGGCAATCTGCTCTTTGACCTCGGCCTTGATATCCGCAATCTGCTCTCTGACGAAATCCATTACCTTGTTGAGCCGGTCGTCAAGGATTTCGGGTGTCACACCGAAGGTCTCCATGGCCAACGCCACCGTTTCGACGATCGCCGCCGGTTGTCCTTCGGCGAAGCCAGAGCGTTCGAGTGTCTTCGACATGATCGTGATTTGATCAACTTGATTTTTCATGAGTATAACCCCAATTGTTAGGCAAGAAGTAACTACTCGTGCACCTTTTCGCTGCAACTGGCACCTAACATGACAGACTGGAATTCAAGAGATCATTCCAGCCACTGCCGGTGGCAGCGAAAAGGCGCACGAGTAGTTGTGGCAAGAAAATAAAGTTATGGGATAGTGAACATGAAATTTGGAAAGGGAGTTTCAGACTTACGCCCGATGGCTTGTGGGAGATCGACCATAAGGTGAATCAAAGACTCGAATACACCAAGTCTGGAACCACAACCACTCCAAACCCGTCAGTCTGAGGCAGAGCCTAATCAGCAAATCTCCCGCATGACCTCGGAAACGGACTTGAGCAGGTAATCGATATCTTCTCGACTGATCCCGTAATGCGTCACCATACGCACGAGTTTCTTTTCGCTGTCTATCAATACGCCCCTGGTTCGCAGTCCTCTCGCCAGCTCCCTACTCTTGTTCGCCTCGATGGAAAAGAAGATGATGTTCGTTTGCACGGTCTCAGGGTCGAGGATTATGCCCTGCACCTCTGCGAGTCCATAGGCCAGGCGGTGCGCATTTTCATGATCTTCGGCGAGCCGTTCGACCATGTGATCAAGCGCATAGATGCCTGCGGCGGCGATGACCCCAGCTTGTCGCATCCCACCGCCGAGCATCTTGCGCCAGCGGCGCGCCTCTTCGATGAAGTCGGATTCTCCGACCACGAGACTCCCCACAGGGCACGACAGGCCTTTCGACAGACAGAAGCTGACGCTGTTCGCCGGGGCAGCGAGTTCCGCCGCCGATTGAT
Source organism: uncultured Pseudomonadales bacterium (assembly GCA_964577185.1). GTDB lineage: Bacteria > Pseudomonadota > Gammaproteobacteria > Pseudomonadales > Azotimanducaceae > Azotimanducus. Next base: position 1,215 of record CAZNYE010000064.1, read on the forward strand.
TCAGCGCAATTGCCGCGTTGAACAGGCGCGCACCATCGAGATGCACTTTGAGACCAGTCCCATGCGCGATGTCGGCCATGCGCTCGGTTTGCGCGGTATCGAGTGGTTTCCCGCCAGCCACGTTGTGCGTATTCTCGATTGCCAGTAGGCGCGTCGGCGCGAAGTGGTCGTCGCGGGGGGAAACTCCTGCCAAAATATCGTCAGGATCGAGGGTGCCATCATCCCGATTGGTCAAGGGGTGCAGAAACAGACCACCGAGCACGCTAGCGGCTCCAGCCTCGTACTTGTAGATGTGCGATTTGTCCCCAATCAGAACCTGATCCCCTCGCGCTGCTTGGCTCAGCAAGGAGACGAGATTCCCCTGGGTGCCAGAGGTGACCAGCAGGCCGGCCTGTTTACCGAGCATGGCGGCCGCCTTTTCTTCGAGTGCGATGACAGTCGGGTCTTCCCGGTAGACATCATCGCCAAGTTCGGCTTCGAACATGGCACGACGCATTTCCGCTGGAGGCTGGGTGACAGTATCGCTGCGTAGATCAAGGGGGAGGGACATGGCGGGGATAATACTTCAGAGGAGACCAATCACGAACGATGACCACGCCGGCGATTGGCTTGCCAACAGTCCGGATTCCGACCCCCAGTTCAGTCAACGTCCGATTGACGAGGTCTGGGAGGATAACTTCGAAGTATACAGCCTGACCATGGACTACGACTTTGGAGCGGTCAAGCTCACTTCGGTGACTGGCTACTACGAACGCGAACTGTTCTTCCAAACCGACCACTCGCGAGCAGTTGTCCCTGTTCGGAGAATTAACTTGGAGATTCAGTGAAGATATGCGCCTCATCGCCGGGGTTCGCTGGACGGACGAGGATATCATCTCTCCGACTCGGGATCCCAGAACCGACAACGAGCCCTACCTAGCCACCTGCATACTCACGCGGAACTTCACGCCTCCACCGGTCAGCCCCGGCAATCCTTGTATCGCGGCGACTTACATCACCAATCTTCAATTGCTTTCCTTCACCGGCCTGCAAGATCTCGCAGAAGTGAAGAATTCGGTTGAAGGCGAGTGGTTGCCAAAGATTGCCATTGAATGGGATGTCAGCAAGGACATGCTCGCCTACGCCTTCATGGCAACGAGCAATTGCAATGGCGGCCTGAACTCAACCTTTTCTGTCTGATCAGGCACGGTTGCGCACCGGTCCGGCGGGCAACCATGTCTAGCGGGATCCAGGTTCGCGCCGTGGACGTATCGAGTCGGTCCTGAGAGGCTGAATTCAGCTGCAAACAAAGCCTGGCTACAAATCTATAAGGCTCGCGCCTATCCGCCAGGTGCGTTCGATTTCCAATACTGATGCGCCTCGGCGCATGGCGGGCGGTACTGGGGCAAAGGGTGCGGCAAGTTCAACGATCCTGATGGCTGCCTGGTCGAGGCGTGCGTCACCGGAAGAAACGGTGATCCTTGTTTCGACCAATGCGCCGTTCATATCGGTCGCGGCCAACAAACGCAGGCTACCGCGCAGACGGTTTCCCTTCTCATCCGTTGGAAAGTTCAATCGGCCCACTCGCTGCACTTGGCGTTGCCAAGCTTCGAGATATGAGCGTTCGGTCGCGTTGAGTCCTGGCGCATCCGTGAGGCGAATAGGCGCCAGACCTGAAGATTCCGTGCTGTTCGCATCCCGCCACCCGCTACGCAGCGTTTCTATGGGAGGAAGTTTTGAACTCGTTTCCTGTGGACGCTCCCGGCGCTGAGGAGTTTGGGTGGACCGAGGAACTTCATCCGCATCAGACTGTTCAAGCTGCCCGCTTGACGTTGGCGGAGCGGCTGGCGACTCGCTGGAGATTTCTGATCTGACAGGCTCGGCCGGAACCCTTTGCACCATGCTGATCTTCAATGGCGTAGGGGGTGGCCGCGTTCCGACGCTTTGTGCGTCAAACGGAATATAGAACATCAAGGCACCGTGCGCGGCTAGCGAAAGCGCAAGCGCGATCAGCAGACGAAAGGATGAATCCTCAAGAAAGTTCAATCGCAACCCGGTCAATCAATCGCTCCGCCATGTCCACGCCCGTTTGCGCTTCGATTTCGCGTACGCAGGTCGGGCAGGTCACATTGATTTCGGTGAGGTATTCGCCGATGACATCGAGTCCGACGAACATGAGCCCACGCTTCTTGACGACTGGTTTGACCTGCTCGGCTATCCATTTGTCTCTATCGCTGAGTTCTCTGACTTCGCCACGCCCACCGGCGGCAAGATTACCGCGCGTCTCTCCGTGTGCGGGGATACGGGCGAGCGCGTAGGGACCAGGCTCGCCATCAACAAGAAGAATTCGTTTGTCGCCTTCACGTATCTCAGGGATATACTCCTGCGCCATGATCGGCAGGCTGGCGTCTTCTGTCAGCATTTCGATCATGACCGAGAGGTTGGGGTCGCCCGTTCGCACCAGGAACACGCCTGTCCCTCCCATGCCGTCGAGCTGTTTGAGAACGACATCTCCGTGCTCTGCGACGAATTCTCGAATCACGTCGGCACTTTGTGTTACTACCAATGGCGGGTAGCAGCCCGCAACTTCCGTCGCGAACAGCTTTTCGTTGCAGTCTCTCAAACTGTCGGGCCGGTTGACCACCAACGCGCCGGCGTCAGCCGCGCGTTCAAGCAGATAGGTCGTGTAGATGTACTGCATGTTGAAGGGTGGATCTTTGCGCATGAAGATCACGTCGAAGGAGGTGAGCGGGAGTTCGCCCGCGTCATCGCAGCGAAACCAGGGGCCGGGTAGGGCATCCTGCGGAGAAAGGGTTTCAGCAAATGATCCAACGAGATCGAATGAGAAGGCATGTGCTATTCCAGAGCCCTGTTGAAGGTGCAAGTGCCGCTGCTCGAACTGAAAGAGCTTCCACCCTCGTCGCATGGCCGCACGCATGAGACTCAATGTCGAGTCCTTCTTAAGATCAAACGCTGTGAGGGGGTCTGTGAGAAATGCCGCGCGAACCAAGTTGGAGTTCCTTTAGGTCTAGTGATTGTTCTGCAATGGGTGATAGTCGCATTGCGAGGGCTTTGGCGCAAATGGCGTGAGCAATTCTCATTTTGGTGTCTGACCTCATTGTCGGGAACGATTGGACAGTTCAGTTGGCATTTTTCGAGCCGAAAAGCAGGTCCGCCGAATGCCGATGAACGAGGCCTGACGCCAAAATGAGAACTGCTGAAATGGCTTCCAATTTCTAGCGGAGGTCGTGTACTGTCGAATCATGAGCAACCTAGACACAATCGACCACCAAATCGAGCGCCTACTTGATGCGTTCGATGGCGCGAACGAAGAAGCGCTCAAGCTGGCGGTGGTCGAAAATGGACTGGCGCTTCTGGAAACAAGGCTATGGCTCGCGGATTTCAAAGAGGCGGCCATCTTTTGCGTTGAGCTTGAGCGTCTGCGTGATCATCTGGTCTCCGAGTCAACTTCCGACGCATTCAAGCTCTTCTCGAGCAACCTCAAACGTCTCGGCGAACTCGGTTCCAAGGAATTCAATTCAGGGCTGCTTGGAGCAGTCAATGAAATGCGTTCGGTTCGAGGAGCAATGGGTTTTGAACGGGCGACCACGCTCATGCAGGCCGAACGGACCTTGTGGCGGGAAATGCACCGGCGAACCAATATTCCGCGAAGGCTGCGCAGGCACATGTCCACGGTCATTGACTTGCTAGAAGCTTCGCAGGATTCCTCCAAGTCAGAGCGCGCACTGCCCTTGCTTGGCCGCGAGGCCGAGGCGCTCAGGACCTTGTTTCGATTCAATCCGTCCAATCTTGTCTGGGGTTCGTTGCATAGCCTGTGCGTACTCGCGCATCGTGCGCAATCGCCTATTTCGCTTGGCATACTCCGGGAATACTGCGAAAGCCTCGACAGACCATCGGATAAGGCGAAATCTCTCTCTGCCGCCATGCCTTGTCTCGCCGAGATAGCCGCGCAGATTGAACGGCTTGACGCAGAACATCCACTCGTCGGCCTGCTGAAAACACCGCCGGGCGAAATCGCCCTTGGTCTCGCGGTGTCTCAAGAAGAGGTTGCAGAAGAGTCAGAGCAGTCCGAGGTTTTCGAAGCCGCCAGTGCAGAGCTTGAATTGGAGTCCGTCACTCCCTTGGCACCAAGCATTTCGTCTTCCGACACCGTTGATGTCCTGCCGGTAGAAGCGAGAAGTCTTGCCGACGCCGCGGAGAATCTCTCTAGTCAAATTGCAGCGGGCCTCCTTGAGGAAACGGCCTTGCTCAAAGACATGCGAATACTAGCTGCTCATGTGCTGAGCAGGACGGAAGAGCGGGGTGAGGATGTGGGTCACCATGTCGGGTCCCTTGAACACCTCTGCGAACTCATTGACCTGGCGGCTTCGGGTGTGAATCTGCCGGAGTCCGAATTCGAGTCCCTCGCTGCAGATTTGCAAGAGTACATATCCGGCCCGAAAGCACTCAAGCAGATTGACGATGCGCTGATGGCCCTCAAGGCGCTACGTGAGCGCATCGCGAAACGTCCCGGCAAGAGCCCTGAGACCAACATGGAGGAACAAGAGTTTGAAGATCTCTTGGCACGCGTCACACGCATCCAGGAAGTAGGTCACCAGGACGAAGAAGACTCAGACACGCGCTTCTTCGGATACCTGCTCATTCGAGGAGGGCTCAATTACGCCTTGCGCCACCGGGAAGATATGTGCATCGAGTCTGTGGGCGCATCGGTCGAGGACCGCCAGGACGAGGAATGCGAAGAGCGTTCGTTAGAAGACCTGTTTCCGCAGACAGGGGTGCTCGAAGCGCCCAGGCAGCGCCTTATTTTTGTAGAGGCTGGAAGACGTCTAGGGCTTGCCTGTGACGAAGTTCGCGGCCCCATCTGGATCGACCTACTTCGACCGCTCAATGCAGAGTACGGATTCACGCGCGTTGCCGACGGCGGAAATCTCTGCGTGCTCAGCCTGGAGATATTGCTCTTACATTGTCGATAAGGCGGGTTGTACCGAGTCGCGCCGCGCCGAGTATTCTTAAATCTGTCCCCTGCTTGGGCGCATCAAGACTCGGGCTTCTGATCTCTATGTAATCTGGCACCCAGCCTTCTGCCTTGAGCGCACGAAAAGCAGACTGCTCAAGTGCCTTGAAATCTCCTGTGCCTCGCTCAAGCTTTGAGGCGATTGCCCGTAGCTGCCTATAGAGCCCGGATGCAGTTTTTCGCTGCTCTGAATCAAGGTAGGAATTGCGGCTCGACATAGCCAGTCCATCTGGCTCGCGGACTGTTGGCACTGGTACAACTTCAACTGGCACGTGCAAGTCCTGCACCATCTTCTCTATCAGCGTGAGTTGTTGATAGTCCTTCTCGCCAAAGCAGGCCCAATGCGGACGTACAAGATTGAGCAGTTTCAACACGGCGGTGCAGGCACCCTCGAAGTGGCCCGGGCGGTGTTGGCCGCAAAGCTCTCCCGCAAGCGGTGGCAGGGCGAGCCGTGTCGGTGCTTGCACGCCACCTGGGTACATTTCGGGCACGGATGGTGCGAACAAGAGTTCCACCCCACGGGACTCAAGTTGGGCGACATCTGAATCGAAGGTGCGCGGGTAGGATTCAAAGTCTTCGCCTTGCCCGAATTGCAGGGGGTTGACGAACAGGCTCACCCAGACCTCTTCCGCCTTCGCCTTCGCCGCGTCCACCAGGGCGAGATGGCCTTGGTGAAGGTTGCCCATGGTGGGCACAAAGGCGATGGTGCCTGTCCCCACCAGAGACCGCGCCTCGGCGAGCGTTTCTCGATCTCTGGCAATCTGCATTCGGTGCGACAGGACGCTAGTTGAAGCAGTGTTCCGGTGCCGGAAAATCCCCGCTCTCCACTGCGCGTACATACTCCGCTACGGCCGCCTGAATGCTGCCGGTCTCAGTAAGGAAGTTTTTGACGAAACGTGGCGGCTTCACGCCAGTGGTTGCCATTCCAAGGAGGTCGTGCAGCACCATGATCTGCCCGTCGGTTGCCGGGCCGGCACC
>CAZNYE010000065.1:0-2047 GCA_964577185.1 uncultured Pseudomonadales bacterium
TGGCAGTCCGGCGGCATCGAGCCGCTCGGATGCTTCCTCTCGGTCCATTTCCGCGAACATCTGCTCAAGCACCGGCATATATTTCGCACGATTCTCCACGCGCCCGGCGTTGGTCGCCAGGTCCTCGTCGGCGGCCAGCTCATTGAGCGCAAACTGCTCGCACAACGCCCGCCAACCCGTGTCGCTGACCACGGCGACAAAGAGCTTGTCGCCGCCACGACAGGCGAAGAGGTCGTATACAGCCCAGGCGGACTGGCGTATTGACATTGGCAATGGCTCTTCACCGAGTACCGCATGCTGTGCCATATGCTGGCCGACAAGAAACGCAGTGGTCTCGAAAAGTGCCGAGGTGATGTGCTGGCCGCAGCCGGTACGGTCACGCTCCCTCATGGCTGCCAGTATTCCGATGACGCCAAACATGCCGCCGGTGATATCTATGATCGAGGATCCAGCGCGCATGGGTTGATCGGGCAGCCCGGTCATATAAGCAAGTCCGCCCATCATTTGCGTGACCTCGTCGAGCGCCGTGCGCCGCTCATAGGGACCGCTTAAGAAGCCCTTGAGGCTGCAATAGATGAGACGTTCATTGTGCTGACGCAGGCCAGAGTAGCCGAACCCAAGCTTATCGAGCGCGCCGGGACGAAAATTCTCGATGAATATGTCCGCATCTTCAATGAGCCGCAAGGCGAGATCTTTTCCCGGATCCGATTTCACGTCAAGGCAAATGCTGCGCTTGTTGCGGTTGTACATCGGAAAGTAGCCCGCCCCCGACCCTTTCAGCCTGCGTGTGTTATCTCCCTGAATCGGTTCAATCTTCAAGACATCCGCACCCATGTCCGCGAGCACCAAGCCGGCGGCTGGTCCCATGACCATGTGGGAAAACTCTATGACCCGCACTCCATTGAGTGGCTTACCAGCTTGCATGAGCGTGAGGGAGCGTCATCAGTCGTTGCAATAAGACACAATGATATATCATTATGACTTTTTCTCCGAAAAGGCACGGAATGCCTGAGCAAAGCCAAGGCAGCCAAAAAGCTCTGAACTCTCTTGAGCCTTCGCAAGTTGATGTCGTCATCAGCGAAGTTGGCATGCGCGACGGATTGCAGAGCCTTGAATCCATCATGCCCACAGAAGCCAAGAAGGCTTGGATCGATCTGGAGGCCGCCGCAGGCGTGCCAGAAATTGAAGTGGGCTCCTTCGTCCCCACAAGCCTGTTGCCGCAACTCGCTGACACAGCCGAGCTGGTGGCTCATGCCAAGATCCTTGAGCATCTCTCTGTTGCAGTTCTCGTCCCTAATCTGAAGGGTGCCCAAGCAGCCATTGAATTGGGTGCCCACCGCATCACCTTGCCTTTTTCTGTGAGTGAAAGTCATAGCTTGGCGAACTTGCGTCGGACACACGAGCAGATGCTGCTAGAAATCAAACGCATAGTTGAAGTGCTTGCCGAGGTACCGCAGGAGGACCGACCCTCGTTTGAGGTGGCACTTTCGACCGCGTTTGGTTGCACTATAGAAGGTCCGATCAGCGATGATGCCGTGGTGCGCATCGCCGAGCAGGTGGTGGAACTCGATGCAGACGAGGTGGGGCTGTCGGACACATCAGGGTACGCCGACCCAGCCTCGGTCAAGAGGCTGACTCAGAAAGTTTGGAATGCCGTCGGTGAAAACCATATGCACGGCATTCACCTGCACAACACGAGAGGACAAGGACTCGCCAACGCATTGGCCGCACTCGAAGTTGGGCTTACGACCCTCGACAGCTCCCTCGGGGGTATTGGCGGTTGTCCTTTCGCGCCCGGTGCAAGCGGCAACATAGTGACCGAGGATCTTGTGTTTATGTTGGAAGCCATGGGTGTGAGAACTGGAATCGACCTTGACAAGTTGCTCGCAGTGCGCGCGTTCGTCCAAGAGGCGCTGCCGAACGAAGATCTCTTTGGGTTTCTGTCCGAAGCGGGAGTTCCCAAGGGTTTTGCCTCCGCAAACCATTAGAGGGATGATCAGCCAGTTTCGTCGGACACATCAGGGTACGCCGACCCAGCCTCGGTCAA
>CAZNYE010000066.1:0-5929 GCA_964577185.1 uncultured Pseudomonadales bacterium
CCCATGGGCGATTCAAGTAATCGCTGGTGGTCAGGCTGCCAAGCAAGGATTGTCCGGTCTGGAAGCTCGATGAGAGCGAACGAATACGTCGTTCGAGGGCGAGCTTGAACTCTTCTTCGGTAGCCGTGCGACTCGCGAGGAACTCGGTGAGTTCTCGATTGAGTTCGGCGAGTGATTGCGCGGTCTTGTCCACCTGCACCGGTGCACTGACACTGAATTCGCGTTGAAAGATACTGGTGGAGAGACCTGTTCTGGCACCGTAGCTCCAGGCCTTGTCTTCGCGCAGGTTCATGTTGATGCGGGAGACAAAGCTGCCGCCTATGATCTCATTGGCGATCGCCTCATCGACCTCCGGCTCGACAGGTGTCGGAGGAGCAAGGTGCGATGCCAGAATCACGCTCTGTTCGGTTCCCGGCATGTCGATCAGGAATACACGCACGCCTTCCGGCGTGGACACTACTTGGGGAGCGGAGAACATTTCGCGCGGTTCAGCTACTGGCCAATCGGCAAAGGCGGTTTCAATCATCTCGGCGAGTTGCTCCATGGTGACATCACCAACGGCGAACACGTTGAAGGGTTGTCCGAGCACCATGTCCCGATGATAGGCGAGAAGCGCATCACGGGAGATTGCCCGCACATGTTCTTCCCTGGTTCGGCGCCCGAATGGATGCCGAGCGCCATAAACCTGCTCATCGAGTGCGAGGCTGGCAACCGATCTTGGGTCTGACATTTGTTGCTTGATACCGGAGATCCACTGCCCTTTGAGAATGTTCAGCCGCTCCTCGGGAAAAGTGGGGTGCTGCAATAGATCGGCGACCAAAGCAAGCAGTTCCGGGAGTTTCTCAGTAAGTCCACCCGTGGAGACATCGCTCGTCACAGTGCCGCTTCCGGCGTTCACATAGCCGCCAAGACGCTCGATTTCGACACTGATGGCCTCGGCATCGCGGGATTCGGTGCCGCTCGTGAGTTGTCCAAAGGCGGTCGAGGCCACGCCAAGGAGCTCCTCAGGCTCGTCGACATCGCCAAATCCAAACCGAATGGTGACATCTGTGATGGGCAAATTCTCGCGTCGTGCCAGCACCAGCCGGGTGCCGCTATCGAGCACCCGTTCTTCAATGTCTGGAAACTGCAGGTTGGAGGGTTCGCTCAGGCCTGGAAGCGCGGAGCGGTCCGCGCCCTCTCCGGCAGACGTATATTGACCAAATGGCAGGCCTATCAACTCATAATAGGGGCGTGTCAGCCATTTCTCGGCGATCGCGTCGAGGGGCTCGGCAGCGGCCTCTTGCACTCCCTCGAGCCGCTTCTTGAAATGCACTGGGTCGTCGTGAAACACCGCGCCGCTCACAAGGGTGGATGCCTTGCTCGCGGGACGTTCAAGTCCGCGGATGGTGCCGGTGAGGCTCTGCGTCTTGAGTCGTTCAAGCCGGTCGGGGTCGGGTCCGGTTTCTAGAAACCCTGCAAGCGTGTCATCGAGAATGCGACGCGCCTCGTCCGGGTCGGCGTCGGGTAGCAGGGACACACTGACATAGAAGAGCCCAGAGATCTCAAAATCGATTGGATTGGCCGAAACGCTCGAAGCGAGTTTGTGTTCCTCCACGAGCGCCTTGTAGAGCGGCGCGGTACGTCCACTCGCAAAGGCCGAACCCCACAAGGACAGCGCCACAGAATCCTTCGTGTCCGGGGGAATGGGCCAAACACGGTAGATAAGACCTGTGGCGGCGCGGTCGTAGAGCACCTCATATCGATTGCTGGAGATTTCCGGTACCCACTTGTCGAGGCGCGCGATGGGCTCGCCGGCCGGCGCGTCGCCGTAGTACTTCTCCATCAATGGCTTTAGTGTCTCAACATCAATATCGCCGGCAAATGCGATCACCACATTTGAAGCGCCGTAGTAGTCCTCAAACCATTGATACACATCCTCAAGCGACGCGGCGTTGAGATCCTCCATGGAACCGATGGTGGTGTGTCTATAGGGATGGCCGGGAGGAAACACACCGCGCAGCATGTGTTCGAAGGCCGTGCCGTAGGGCTGATTGGCGCGTTGACGCTTCTCGTTCTGCACCACGCCGCGCTGCTCGTCGAGCCGCTCCTGGGTGACCACGCCAAGCAGGTGCGTGAGGCGATCGGATTCAAGAAACAGCATGCGTTCGAGTGCTTCTGTGGGTACAGTCTGAAAGTAGTTGGTGCGATCTGCATTCGTGGTGCCGTTGATGCCCGTGGCACCGACTTCGTTGAGTGGCTTGAAGTACTCGTCGTTGTAGTTCTCGCTGCCTTGGAACATCAGGTGCTCAAAGAGGTGGGCGAAGCCCGTCTTGCCCTCGGGTTCGTTCTTTGAACCCACGTGATACCAGGTGTTCATGGACACCACAGGTGTGAGGCGGTCCGTATGGACTATGACTCTGAGGCCGTTGTCGAGCGTGAATTCCTCGTAGGGAATATCGATGTCTTCGAGCTCAATGGCTTGAACTGCGCTTGTGAAGGTGAAAATGAAGGTGAAAGTGACTGCGGTACTGACTAGCAAGCCAGCCAACTTCTTGGTCATGATGAATTGTTTCCTGTCTTGTGGGTGAGTTAATTTCTCACGCTTGCTCGATGTTGTCAATGATCGTGTCGGGTGTGAGAAGGGAAGGCAAAATGAGCGGTGATTCAAGATTTCCACTGGACTTGAAATAAAGATACAGAGGTACGCCTGAGCGGCCGTGACGTTCAAGCACACTGGTGATCGACGGGTCTTCATTGGTCCAGTCCCCTACGAGCACCTCTATTCCTGAATTCTCAAAATAATCCTGTACTGTTTCCGATTGCAGCGCCACGCGCTCGTTGACCTTGCAGGTGATGCACCAATCTGCGGTGAAGTAGGCAAACACGGGCACACCCTCATCATGCAATGTCGCCAGTCTATCGTCGGAGTAGACGCTCTCTTGATTGGCGGATGCTTCTGCTGGACTTGCGGGAAGGCTTGCCAGGGATGAAGCCAGATAGGCGCCTGCTAGCGCAACAGCCGCTCCAGCCGCGGCCGATAGGGACCATCTCAAAGCGCCCTGGCGAGCTTGAATGCGTCCCCAACTCATCAGCGCGAAGCCGAGACCGATCATGGCCGCGAGCATGAGGCTCAAGGCGTCAACGCCTGCCTGTCGGCCCAACACCCAGAGCAGCCAGAGAGCGGTCGCGAACATGGGAAAGGCGAGCAGGTGGCGGAAGGTCTCCATCCATCTGCCCGGTCTTGGTAGCAGGGCGCGCGCCTTGGGGAGGAGCGCCATCAAGAGAAAGGGCAGGGCAAACCCAAGCCCCAGCGAGGCAAACACTGTGAGCGAAATGGGTGCTGGCTGCACGAGGGCAAAACCAAGTGCTGGGGACATGAAGGGGACCGTGCAGGGTGAAGCGACAATGACAGCGAGCGCACCTGTGAAGAACTCGCCACCCCCGCCTTCGCTCAGTCTGCCCGTCAACCCTCCAAGGTTCGCGAAGCTTCCCTTCAGTTCGAAAGTGCCGAGGAAGTTCATGCCGACCGCGAACATCACCAACGCCAATGCGCCAACTATGTGCGGATTTTGCAGATGAAAGGCCCAGCCAACCCGTTCACCCGCATTGCGCAGGCCGATCATCAGCAGTGCGAGCAGGAGAAAGCTGACCACCACCCCCAGGGTGTAGAAGAGTCCGCTCAGCCTGGCAATTCGCGGTGAGCTGGCAGAAAGTTCAGTGAGGCTCAGGGCCTTGAGGCTCAGGATTGGCAGCACACAGGGCATGAGGTTCAAGAGGAGGCCGCCCAAGAAGGCGAACACAAGCGCTTGAAAGACCGCCAGCGCATGAACCCCACCCGCTGAACCACCGCCGTCCACTGTGCTTGATCCAACACCCGCCATGTCCTCATCGCTGCGCGCCGCGCTCAGCCACAAGGCTTGGCGACGCATGCCTTCGCTGGTGAAGGCGAGCACCAGGTCAGTGGAATCGTAACGGTCAACTCGAGGCCCCGTGCCTGTTTCTATGACAAGACGTTCGGTTCCGAGGCTCACCTGTTGCTCCGCCACGTGGTCGATCAGTTTTTCCGCGACGGGAAAGACATAGAGATCGGTGAGATTTTCAAGCGGGGCAGGCAGGTCTATGGCGAAGCGGATGCGCTCTCCCTCGACGGCGTAGCTTGCCGGCCAGGGCGCTGGCAAGGGCTGAGCTCCTCGCGCAGCGGCGAATTCCGAACGCCTATCCGGATTGATTTCGCCTGTGCCCTTGGGCAGCAAGATCTCTATTGGAGCGCGTTCCGGGATGCACACCTCGTCATCGCAAACCAGCCAGTCGGCGCGGCCAGCAAAAAGCACTTCTTCGTCAATCTCGTCTGGAACGCTGACCTCGGCAATCAGCAGCGTCGTCTCGTTGTATCCGTAGGACATGAGCGGACCGAAGGGCACGAATCCCGGGGTTGGAAACTCCAGATCCCCGACCTCGAATCCGGGCGGCAACTCCCACTTCACCCCGGCGGCCTTGCCGGCATCGCCAGGATTGATCCAATAGGTGTGCCAGCCGACATCCGGCGCGAGACGCAGGCCGATACTAAAGCTCGTGCCGGGCGCAATGCTTGAGGTCTCAGAAATGAGTTCGACCTGCGTGTGGTCGGTGCGCACGGGCGCCGCCTGCAGGACCGCACCCCACACCAAGAGCAGGCTGGTCGCCAGAAATGTCGCGGACACCTTCCTTAAGCACATTTGGATTGATTGATATGTTGGGGTGGGATAGGGGCGCATCTTAGGTGATTTTCGCCAGCGGGAGAAGGCAGGCATCGATATACTCTTGACATGAAACTGTGCACAATTTGCGTAACTTTGAATCTGACGCTTGTCTATGGAACTCGTGCTCGCCAGCGCCAACGCACATAAGTTGGAGGAATTGCGTGCGGTCTTTGGCGGCACGGCAGTTGAGATCAAGGCGGCCAACCCAGAAGATCTGCAAGGGGTCGAGGAATCGGCGCCGAGCTTCGTCGAGAACGCGCTCATAAAGGCACGTGCCTTGAGCGAGAAGATTGGTGGCGCGATCCTCGCCGATGACTCTGGACTGGTGGTCCCCTGCCTTGATGGCGCGCCGGGCATTTATTCTTCTCGCTATTGCGGAGTCGATGCCACCGATCAGGAGAATAACGCCAAGCTCATGCGTGAACTCACTCGTCAGGGCTTCTCATCCGAACGCTTGCGCGAACATCCGCAGGAGGCTCCCGAGGCATTCTTCTACTGTATCCTTGTCTACCTTGAAGGGCCTCGCTACCCAACGCCACTGATGTGCGAAGGCGTGTGGCGAGGTCGCATCCTGCTTGAACCTCGAGGCCGATCAGGCTTTGGCTATGACCCTCACTTCTTGCCCGAAGGCTCGGAGCGCACCGCCGCCGAACTTCTCGTTCAAGAGAAGAATGCCCGGAGCCACAGGGGACAAGCCGCAAGCGCCATGCGCAGGCTGCTCGTTGACGGCTAGGGAGTCTCTGCCTCTTGTCGCGGCCGCGCATGCCCGACGCGATCGGAAATTGCCGCCCCTCTCCTTGTATCTGCACTATCCCTGGTGCATCGCCAAGTGCCCCTATTGCGATTTTAATTCACATCAGGTGAGGGACAGCGATGATCGGGCGGCCTACCTCAAGCGGCTGGGAGAGGATGTTCGTCAAAGCGCGGCGCTGGCCCAGGGGCGAAGGCTGGAGAGCGTGTATTTCGGCGGCGGCACACCAAGTCTCATGCAGCCGTCCGAGGTTGCCGCGCTCTTAGAGGAAATCGACCGGCAGTTCGGCGTTCCGAATGAAATTACACTTGAATCCAACCCAGGCACCTTCGAGACAGGGAAATTCAAGGGGTTTCGCTCGGCGGGTGTGACGCGCCTGTCGCTCGGCGTACAGTCCTTTCAGGATGACAAGCTGGAAACACTCGGCCGCGTGCATGATGCCAGCGAGGCCTTGCAT
>CAZNYE010000067.1:0-4472 GCA_964577185.1 uncultured Pseudomonadales bacterium
TTGGTAACCCACGCCGAAGCGGTGCGCCACGCTGACCGCGTTCTGGAAATTGCTGGTCTCCTTGATCGACACGGACCTCACCCGGACGTGATGAAGCTCATCCGTCTCGGACTCGAAGAAGAACTCCTTGTCGCTGATGTCACCGGCGGTGGCGTTTCTGTAAATCGTTCCCGCTACGCCTTCCCACGGCATCAGGAACCCGGAGGCGAAGCTGTCCGCTCGGATCCCAAGCAGGTCTCGAGTTCCCGTCTTTCCGGAAATGCTGATGTCCTTGTCCTTTAGGAGGGCGTGGGCGTATTCATGCGCGAGCGAAAAGCGCCTGCGCTCAAGGCTGATGCTTGAGTTGGCAAACAGCGCCTTTCCGACCGCCGGATGCGGGACGCAGATGCCGAGGATCGAGGGCGGGAGGCGGACGCATGACGCCCACATGCCCTGGGACTGGATCACGTCGATCATGTTGGCCACGGGCTTGATCCCGAGATTCAGTCGCCTGCGCTCGTTCCTGGCCAGGCGTTCGCCCTGGCGAAACGCCTCGCCGATCGTGGTCGGGGCGGGCATCGCGTATGCAGGCAACGTCATGGAGTGGGGATGGCCCAGAACTTGCTTCAGGCGCTCCCCGGTCCGGCACAGGCCGAGGTCCAGGCCCATTTGCGGCCGGGCATCGGGAACCTTCTCGATTTCCGGCTTGAGGCTGCACAGCGCCGTCAGCGGGTCGGTCTCGTCGATGGGGTCGACATTGTTTCCGCCCTCGAGGAAATCGGCGTAGTCCCTGTGGTAGATCCTCGACAGCACGGAAAGCTCCAGGGTGGAAACCGATCTCCTGCCGCGCTCCATCTCTCCGATCGCGGTGCGGGGCACCTCCAGCTTCTCTGCGACCTCGGCCTGGTTTAGGCCCAGCGCCCGGCGGGCGAGCCGCAGGCGCTTCCCCAGCTCACGGCGGTCAGGCCGGGACGGCCCGGGAGGTTGCTCGATTGGATTGGGTTGTGCCATGGTCAGTGACCAATCATACCACAGTGTTGGATAATCAAACAAATAATCAAGCATAATTGCCAAAATGTTTGATTGTTTCTTGGGCGTCATCCTGCCAACCGTGGACTCTCCGGGACCATGTTGCCTATTCACCTTCGAATAAAATGCCAACCATGGAAGAATTGGCTTCGGACCTTCCAGCGGTCGTTCTCGAAGAGGTCATGAAGCAGACTGAGGTGGTCGCAGAGGGGGTGATCAGTTCACTCAGGGAAACCAAGGTTCAATGTTCTGAGTGCCGCGAGCAGCTGGTTAATCAAGGCCTATTGGCTGAGGAAACGAGCATTGCCTCAGATGTCCTTCCGCCTACAGCGTGCGCTACAGACGGCGCGTATGCTTTCGAGAGACTGATGTCGATCAGCCTCGTGTGTGCAACGGCTGTCGTTGTCGAAGGCCTCACACCTCCCAAGGAGAAAGGCTTATGGAACCAGCCGCGCCATCACACCATCATTCAGCCCGAACCGCACCATCATGACACAGAATTGATGCTAAGGGCGCTGATGATCGGCGAAGAGCTTCGGCTGATGAAACAAGCTCCTCACGAACTGGTTATATTCGATGGAACATTGCTGACGCCTCTGATTCATTTCCGGCAAGCCTTGAGCAACTTGCCGAACTCGAGAAATCAACTTGAGTGCACCAGGATTTTTCTTGATAGATGCATGGAATACTTCGAGACTTACCTAACAGTGCTGTCTTCATCGACAGACGCCCAACAATATGTTGGTTTGCCAAAGTATTCCAGTTCATATGAGCTTAGCGGCAAGATGGGCTGGAGTTTCGCAACCAACGAACGCCAAATGATGTCATTGATACTTCAAGAAAATGAGATGACGGCCATGGTAACCAGGCATTTCAAAGATGAATTGAGAGAAGTGAACACCGAGCACCTCGCGCTACCTGAGCGGGAGGCCGCCATTGATCTGTTCGATGAAATCATTGACGCTTTGTCCAAGGTACAAGTGTTTTACTTCAGACCACATCAGTACAAACCTCCGTTGCGTGTGGAGATACCTCACAGCATAGCCGCAAACAAAGACAGGCTGGCCTCAGTTGTAAAGGGCCTTCATCACCAGACAGTTTACGGAAACATGATCGAGCCCTATCCGATTTACATGGCAGACCGCTACGCAAAAGCGCTGCCAAGGGCGCTCAGGGCCTCATTGGAAGCCACTGCTAGTAAAGTAACCGAGGGATACGAAGGGGACATGAGCGAGGTGTTCATGTCCTTGAGATCCTACAGAAGCTGAGGCATTCAAATATGAGCGAGAAGGACCAACTGCACTCCATCACGGAAGAAGCGCTGAAGCTCGGCGTCATTGGCTCGCCTTCCTCAACTTCAGAGCTTACCCTGGATATCATTGGCGAAGCCGTCGAAAGAAAGCTGGTGGGCGAACTGGCGATCTTCAATTACAGGCAAGACGAAAAAAGTCACTATGCCTTGGGGCAAATCACCACTGTCAGACTTAGAAATGTCTGGCATGAGGACCCGATAATGAGGAGCCTCATCAGGCAAAAGGGAAAGGTGGAAGCGGTTAGCGGGCGACAGGACACCCATTCCGGCCAAATGATAACCAGCGCTGTGTTCAGTGCCGCAAACAGCGGTGCCGAACACAGATTCGAGCCGAGCATCTTGGGTACCGTGCCTCCAACAGGCACGTCCATTTCGGTGGTCACAGACCAAGTGCTCGATGAACTGCTGAAGCCATACGAAGACCAACTGTTCTACCTCGGCAACGTTTACGGCTCTGTACCTAAACTGCCAATGTGGTTCAAGCACTTCGACAGAGGTGCAGATGGAGCAGGCGAGGCATACCATTTGGGAATATTCGGAAGGACCGGCTCAGGGAAATCTGTATTGGCAAAAATGATTCTCTTGGCATATTCGAGACACCAAAATATGTCCCTGATCGTCCTCGATCCCCAGGGTGAATTTTCTAAGGACATCGACGATGACGATATCGCGCAGGATGAGTATCATTTGCCAATCAAGAAGATGGCGAGTTTGAACTCGAAGGACGCTGGAGTGTTGCATGTTAAGCGATTGATACTGGATACTTGGTCGCTATTCGAGGACCTGTTGTACGAGTCAAATTTTTTCAAGGAGCCTAACTTGCCCAAGAACGAGAAAAGGCGGACTGCGTGTGAGATCATTGTCCGTGCCTTGAAAAAACAAGAAGTGCAGCTCTGCGATCTGCACAAGAGAAGTTCATTCGACCTTGCCTGGCAATCGTTGCGCATAGAGAAGAACCAGAAACAAATCTATTCGGCCGCGGGATATCGGCAGCAATTCAGCTCATCACTTGAGGAAGCGGATCAGTACGAAAGATACGAGAACTTTTTGAGACCAATTGCTGAACTGTTTAACAGCGGCAGAGAAGGTGCCAAGAAAATTGATCAAGTGCTGAATTTGGTGTTAGACACATCCAAGGACAGACGGTATATCTTGGTAGTTGATCTTTCTGTAAAGGAATCTGATGACTTTCTGTGGAACGAGGAAATCCAATCGATAATCATTCGAAGACTGTTGTCTGGAATTTCCCAAGCAGCAGAAAAGGCATACAAGGCTGGAAAAAGCATAAACGCTTTGGTTACGATAGATGAAGCACATAGATTGGCGCCTAGTTTCTCGCCCAGAAACGAAGCTGCAGACGATGTAAGAAAAGTGCTCGTTGACGCAGCTAGGACGACGAGAAAGTACGGTTTGGGCTGGATGTTTATCAGCCAAACTATATCGAGCCTTCACACGGACATACTGAATCAACTCAGGATTAGTTTCTATGGTTTTGGCTTGGCACATGGAAATGAGTTTCGTACTTTGCGCCAATTAGCGCTTCACTCTGAATCGGCGCTGCAACTGTACCAGAGCTTCAAGGACCCTCATTCGTCATTCGATTCAAAGGACAGGCAGTACTCTTTCATGTCAGTAGGACCTGTCAGCCCTCTATCGTTCTCTGGTGCTCCGCTATTCTTCAACGTGTTTAATTCGGTTGAAAAATTTCAAAGGGCTAATGGCATTGAGTTGTTCAAATAGTGGAAGTTCGAGGCCAAGATCGGAATTGCAACAGACATGTCAATCCCGAAGGCCATGCATCCGGACTCAGATGCGGCGAAATATACCCGTCAGTCTCGCCGCGGCCAAGGATGCTGCAGCAGGCCATGCCCCGGGAGAATACTACAATTCCCATCTTTGCGGGGCCCGACCCCGGCTCAAGGACTGAGGAATGAAGATTACTGTAGAGAAGGGAAAGGTTTCAAGCCACAAGGCGGACGCCGCGGTGGTCGGAGTCCCGGCGTCGGGAGACAAGCCGAAGGTCCCGACTGCGCTGGCAAAGGAATACAAGGGCGAGCTCCGAAAGCTGATCGAGGGCGGCCTGCCCAAGTCGCGCTCGCTGATGACCGTGCCCGCGGAAAAGGGCAAGTTCAAGTACGTCGCGCTTGTCAGG
>CAZNYE010000068.1:0-4367 GCA_964577185.1 uncultured Pseudomonadales bacterium
CGTAAAGCGTCGGGAAATACGAAAGGATTACAAGGAGCGTTTTGTTTCTTACGATCAGCGAATGCGCAAATTGAACGAGGCGCTTCGCGCTGGCGCACTGGATGCGCAAACCTTTGATGATAGAGCCCTAGCAGAATTGGACGGAATGATCGCGCACAATAAACGACTAAGCAATCCGCATATGATGATTGATAGAGAAATCTCGTCCTGGCTTGGAGACACCTTCTACGAGCACGGAGGTGTCATTCAACCCTTCACGAGCTACGTGATTGGTGTCAACAAGGCGCCGGGTGGAGAAGATGTGTACCTGCTTGGCGAACTGCCGGAGTCGCCGAGCCGCATTTACTGGGGGGCGGAAGGTGAAGAGATACTGCGCGAACTCGATAAACTTACTCGCTGAGCCTGGTACCGGAAGCTTGGTTCGTGGGAGTGTGGCAATGTACTTGCTTACTCTCATATTGATTCCCGTAGCCTTGCATGCGGACAACCAAGAAGTTCGCGACATGCTAGATCTGCAATCGCAGACCACCGAGCAGGGTCGCATTGTCCAACTAGAGGTCGATCAGCTCGCGGACGAGACACAGCAGCTAGTGAGCGACTACCGCCTCAAACTTCAAGAACTGGAAAGAGTGCAGCGATACAGCGCAAACCTCGAGCGCATGATTTCTGATCAGGAAAGAGAAAAATCATCGCTAGAGAATCAAATCGCAGACTTTGGTGGTCTCGAACAGGGCATAGTGCCCTTGATGATGGACATGATCGAAGACCTCGCCAAGTTCGTTGATCTTGATGTGCCCTTTCTGCTTTCTGAGCGCCGAGCACGAATTGACCGCTTGCGCGAGCTCATGGGCCGTAGCGATGTGAGCGTTTCCGAAAAGTACCGCCAGATCATGAACGCCTATATGGTCGAAACCGCCTTCGGCCGCACCATTGAGGCGTACTCGGGGAAAATCGACGCTGGTGATGGCATCGTACGCAAGGTTGAGTTCTTTCGCCTTGGACGCACGGTGCTGGCCTATCAGACGCCAGACCGCGAAATGGCAGGCTACTGGGATTCTGAAACACGGGGGTGGCGCCCGCTTCCAAGCCGCTACCTAGCGTCAGTCAACCTCGGTCTTCGCGTCGCCAAGAAGCAGGCGGCACCAGAAATACTGACGCTGCCCATAGCGTCGCCGTCCAAGGCCGAGCCATGAGCATTCAACTGCTAGGCCGACCCTGGCTTCTTTCCCTTTTCGTCTGGTTTCCAATCCTCGCAGATGCGCAATCCGATGAATCCCGTGAGACCGAACCAGCGCAGACAAGATCAATGACTGATTTGCTGCAGGCCGTGAAAGAAGAGGCCGAGGACGCGAGTGTTCGAAACGCTGAGCGTCTGCGGAGATTCTCGCAAGACCGCGACCAGCGGCGTGAGATGCTTCAGACCCTAGAAGGCGAGCTTGCTAGGGAGCAGCGGCGCAGCCAGACATTTGCAAACCGATTCGACGAGAATGAGAAAGCAATTCAGGAGTTGCAGGAGCGCCTCACCATCCGCATCGGAAACTTCGGCGAACTCTTCGGTGTTGTTCGCCAGGTGGCCGGGGATGCCAAGGGCGTCTTGGATGCGTCGCTTGTTTCCGCCGAGAAGCCGGGCCGTGGCGGGCGGGCAGGTGAGATAGCCCAGTCACGGGAATTGCCGGGCATCACTGAGCTCAAATCCTTGCAGCTATTGCTGCTCGAAGAGATGATTGATTCCGCCGGAGTGGTGCGTTTCGACGCGAGGTTTACCGATGCGGCCGGTGTGCAAACTGAAGGAGAGATTGTACGGGTCGGCAGCTTCAATCTCGTGCATGGGAATCAATTCATCGAATTTCAGCCGGAAACAGGCGACCTGCAGGCCTTGCCGCGTCAGCCGGCGTCTCGTTTCCGAAATTTGGCGGAAGCTGTATACGAGGCCGAGCAAGGCACGGTACCCATGGCCGTGGACCCAACTCGCGGACAGTTGCTTGGGCTTTTTGTTCAGACACCGAGTGTCACGGAGCGTATTCGGCAGGGCAGTTATGTTGGATACACCATTATTGCCATGGGGCTAGCCGGCTTGGGTGTCGCCTTATGGCGTTTGGCTGTACTGCACCGAGTACGGCGAGCCGTGCTCAAGCAGCTTCGCTCTCCCGAGGCGGACGATGGAAACCCCTTGGGGAGGATTCTCAAGTTATACCAAGTGAGCAAGGATAAGACGCTTGATGCCTTGAGCCTCACCTTGGACGAAGCCATTATGCGCGAGACCCCAGCGCTTGAGCGATACCAAGGAATAATCAAGGTGTTTGCCGCGCTTGCGCCGCTGCTCGGCCTACTCGGAACAGTCATCGGCATGATTCTCACGTTCCAGCAATTGACGCTGTTTGGCACCGGCGACCCGAAACTGATGGCGGGAGGCATCTCCCAGGCGTTGATGACCACGGTGCTCGGGCTTGTCGTGGCGATTCCTCTTATATTGCTGCACAGTCTTGTGACTAGCACAAGCCGCAACCTGGTGGAAATCCTTGAGGAACAAAGCGTTGGACTTGTGGCCCGTCGCGCCGGCTACGGATAGAGGTGCATTTCCATGTGGGTGTTTTCCGAGACCTGGGTATCCATAGGCTCACTCATGGAGATGGGGGGGCCAGTGCTCTACGCCATCCTGCTTGTCACCATGCTGATGTGGATGCTCATCATCGAGCGGCTTTGGTATCTGCTTCGAGTGTTCCCCAAAGAGGTGAGCGCGGCCGTTCCCGAGTGGCAGCAGGCTCGAAAAGCCTTGCAGCCAAGGGCTCTCAGTGCCGAGAGACGCCATTGGTACGCCGTGCATGTCAGGCGATCAATCCTGTCGCGCGTCGGCCAGGGAGCGCGCCGCAATCTTAACTTCATTCAAAGCCTGATGCAGGTGTTGCCGTTGCTCGGTCTGCTTGGAACCGTCTGGGGCATGGTGGGTGTGTTCGACATCATGACCCTGTTCGGCACGGGAAACGCACGGCTGATGGCGAGTGGCGTTTCCAGGGCGACAATTCCCACCATGTGCGGCTTAGTTGCCGCGCTCTCTGGCCTGTACCTTATCTATTGGTTGCGCCAGCGAGCCGTCCTCGCCGCAGAACAATTTGAATCGAGCTTGAAGATGGAGGTCGAGCCAAGCCAAGGCCAGTCGGTGCAAGACCAATGATTGAGATGCGGCGCAGACGGCGCGCTGCCGAGGAGGCGGAGATCAACATCACGCCGATGCTCGACATTGTCTTCATTTTGCTCATCTTCTTCATAGTAACCACCTCTTTTGTCAAGGAATTTGGGGTGGATATGAATCGTCCGTCGAAGGCGCCGGTGAGCGAAGAAAAGCGCTCCGAAGTCATCTCAGTGCGCATCGACTCAATCGGGCAGGTATTCGTGGACAATCGTCAGGTGGAATTGGACGCGGTGCGGGCGAATATTGAGGCCGGGCTGGCGCGAAAGCCCGACGCCTCGGTCGTTGTGATGGCGGATCGATCGGCTGATGCGGGATTTATGGTGCGCATCGTGGATCAAGCGCGCGTGGCGGGAGCGCAAAATGTATCGCTCGCCGCACCTCTCAGCCAGACGTGAATTGAGAGTAACGGGCGATGCTGTCGCGACGAAAACGCCTTGAAGCAGAGGAGGACAACGAAATCAGCATCACGCCCATGCTGGATATTGTCTTTATTCTGCTGATTTTTTTCATTGTCACCACATCCTTTGTCAAAGAACCTGGCATAGATCCGGAGCGCCCAGTGGCCGAGACCGCTGAAACACGGGAACGGGGCAACATTTTGATTGCCATATCGGCCGCCGACCGCATTTGGATGAACAAGCGGCAAATAGAAATGACGGATGTCCGGCAGTTGATGGAGGCTGCTATTGCCGAGAACCCCGAGAGCAATGTTGTCATTGTCGCGGATGAGCATGCTTCCACCGGCGCGGTGATAGATCTGATGGACCGTGTAGGTTTGTCGGGAATTAGCCAAGTGGCTTTGTCTGCGGAGCCCACTGAATAGAGCCATGAAACTCTCCCGCTTGAAGTCGCTTTGGTTTCTTTTTGGCGGTGTCCTGATCTCCCTCGGCCTGTTCTTGGTGATGAATCTACTCATTTCCGGTCAGGCCGCGCAGCAGACCTCGGCGTCCTCTGGGCAGATCATTGGCATGATCCGGGTTCAGGATGAGGAACAAGTGCGCACCAAGCGGCGTGTGCGCCCCAATAAGCCTCCGCCACCCAAGGAGCCTCCACCTCCCCCCAAGCTTCAAGTTCAACGCGAACAGAAACAACAACGCGAGCCCATGCGTGTCGCCATGCCGAACATTGACATTCCTTCTGCGGGTGGAGGCCCGTATCTTGGTCAGTGGAACCCGGG
>CAZNYE010000069.1:0-3594 GCA_964577185.1 uncultured Pseudomonadales bacterium
CAATATGAGTTGACTTGCCGGTGCCATGATAGCCCTGGATCATGACGCGGCGGTTGAATACGAAGCCGGCAAGAATCGCAAGCGTGGTCCCTGGATCAAACTTGTAGGCCTCATCAATCAAGGGCACATGTTCAGTCGGCGCACTGAATTTTCTGATGGGAAAGGGGCAGGTGAAGCCGAACACTTTCCGGCAATCAACCTCACCATCCAATACAGGCTCGGGCGCGACATTCGTCAATTTTGCTGCCAATTCGCTCATTTCCTAGTGGGGCGGGCGGCTCTCGCACGACACCCGCCCGACACAACATCTTCTCAACGGACAATTAAAGCATATGCTCCGCGCAGAGTACCCAGGCTCGCTATCATATGAACGAAACTCGCCCAATTCCGGGCGGGATGATCCGTAGAGAACCCCAAATGTCAGAGATCATATTGGTCCGGCACGGCGAGGCGAGTGCCAATTTTCGTGAGCGCATAGATCCAGGCCTCTCGAAGGTGGGTCGGACACAAGCGCTTCAGGTCGCCGAGCGGCTCTCTGGTCTGACTGGTTTTGACCTCTTCACGAGCCCGCTCGCAAGGGCGAAGGAAACCGCCGAGCCCCTGTCAAACATCTGGGAGAAGCCTGCCATCATCGAGCCACGTGTGCGAGAGGTTCCAAGTGAAGGCATTGCGCTCGCGGACAGGGGAGAGTGGCTCTCGCGCATCATGACTGGACGCTGGTCGGAGGTGGATGCCGAGCGAAGCAGATGGCGTGATGATCTGCTGAAGTGTCTCAGGGAGTCCGATACCCCGCGTATCTACTTCTCACATTTCATCGCAATAAATGTGGTCGTCGGCGCGATTACCCAAGATGACCGAGTCGTCTGCGTGTTCCCAAAAAACACTTCCGTGTTTCGATTCGCGAATCACGATGGCCAACTCTCGATTGTTGAGTTCGGCGAGCAGTTTGAGCCGACCGAAAGCTAGGGACCACACGGGAAAATGCTGTCCCTGCAATGAAACGCGCTGGCTCCATCTATTGAGTGCCCTTTGAATTGGCACAGCAATAGCCCAAAATTGTAACGAGGCACCAAAGGCACCAGTTGTTAACTAATGCGCATCCCCCTGAGTTGTTCGCTAGCGCACCGAACTCACAATCACCGGGTTTCCAGCGAGTTCCAACAGCATGCGCTCCAGAGTTCGCCAGGGATCCCCCGGTTCAACACCCTTGACCTGCCGGTCTATCTGTTCTGCTTGCCGTAGTAGTTCTTCAATCCCGCGCCCGCCCAGACGCTCCATAGTTCGCTCCATGGCGCGACGCTTCATCGCCGGTACTCGCATCGGAGCACCTCCCTTGAGCATGCGCAACTGACTCACGACCAGCCCGAGCAGTCGCATGAGCTCCTCGCCTTCAAGCCGAAGGCTGCGCAACAACCGCACGACACGCGGCCCGGAGCCTTCAAAGGCGGCGTCCATGAGTTGAAAACTGTTGAAGTGTGCTGAATTGGCGACCTCTGTACGTACCTGGGCGAGGGATAGTTCCTCGCCTTCACCTTGCGAAGCCATGATGGCGAGTTTTTCGATCTCTTGCGAAGCCGCCAACAGGTTGCCTTCCACTTGCATGGCGAGGAACCGCACGGCATCGCGTGAAAAGCGAAACCCAGACTTCTCGGCACGGCGCGACAGCCAGGGCAGAAGCTCACGTTCCTTGAGTGGCCACACCAATACGGTGAACGCAGTTTCGGCCAGCTTTTTGAACCAAGCGGTATTACGCTGCCTCGCTTCGAATTGTCCCGTCCCTATCACGACGCACACATCCGCCGAGGGACGCTGCAGATAGCTGACCAAGGCATCCCCCGCGCTCTTATCTATCTGGTCACGCGGCACACGCAAATCAAGCACCCGGCGCGATTCGAACAAGGAAGCCGCACCCACCTGCTCGCGAAGACTTGAGAATCGGAACTTCTTGGATGCATCGGAGTAGACGATTTCGCGTTCCGCGAAACCCAGTCCACGTGCGCGAGCAACGATTGCTTCCACGGCTTCGCTCACGAGCAAGGTCTCATCGCCCGAAATCAAATAAAGCGGCCGCATCTCCCTACGCTCAAGGTCACGGTCAAGCGATTCCAGTGTCTGAGGCAATGGACGGTCCCTTGCCGCTGTTAATTGGGCGTTGGATTGGAAACCGATTCAATCAGTAGAATCGCCGCCTCTCCGGCGAGATACTCCTCAAGGTTTCTTCGCAATTCGCGATTGCCGTGGGGGTCCCGGTAGTTGATGGGATAGAAGTCATGCAGTTTGTACTCCACGCGAAACGGCTGCTCGCCGGGCAGGGTAATCATCGCCTCCAGCGACAAATTCAATTGGATTTCGGCGGTCGTGGCCGCTCTTGACGCCAAGGACCGGCTCGATGTGAAAGCCTCACGCAGAATTCGAAAACCCACAGACTTATCCCCGCCAGTAGACATGCCGTAATCCCCAAGTTGCTGTTCGAGTCGCTTGCCAACTTTCGAACTCGCGGGCGCGCTGAGCTGATACCCGTCGAATTTCTCCGCCAGCCCAACGCCAACAAGCTGAAATCCACAGCCAGCCAAACAGAGACTGGCAACAGCCACGGTCACGAACATGAGGAGCTTCTTCATGTGGCGTCGGAACTCAAAGGCGAATCGTCATAGACTACCCTGCGTCTCTTGGAAAATGCAAGATTTTGCGCAAGGCTTGTCGCGGCGGAGGGAGTAGAGCGTTCATTTCCCAGTTCATTCACTCCGATAACAGGTTCTCAAATGGATGCCTGTTCTTCCATCGGTAGGTATTGAAGTCTCGCAGGTCCGTCGAGAGTATACGACCATCGCCAAGGTCTTCCGCAGCCAAGACAAGCGACGCATCCGCCAAATCCATCGGCAAGTCACGATACCTTTCCATTAGTTCCCGCATTTCTGGCAATCTGTGAGCACCGAATTCAAGCACCGAAACTTCTTTGGACAGTCGCGACAGGAACGACAATTGCGCACCAACACCTAGCCGCGACAGCATCAGATGACAAGCCTCGGTAAGCACCGGCCAAGTGACTACCAGCGTCTCGTTCAAACTTTGAGTAACGGCCAAGGCTCGCTCGTGCCACCGATCATTTCTGTTTGCCAATGCAAGCCAATAGCCAGTGTCAGCCAGCGCCATGCTTGTGGCCCAAGTCATCAGAAAGGTATTGCTTATAGGCTTCAGCCAAGTCTTCCGGCCCGTCCGCACACCCGATGAAATCGCTCGACAATAGATTCTGGATGTTCTTGCGACAAAGGGCCCTATGCTCCTTGTGAAGACAATCAATAGCCAGCTTGAGTACATCGCTGGCACTGCATCGTGTAGATGATTGAAGTTCTAAGAGCTTCGCAGTGCGCTCATCATCCAATCTGGCGTTGATCCTCAATGGCTTCCACTCCAGTACCCAAGACCTGATGAGTATAAGTTGTATGACACCGACATACAATCTTGTCGCCATCGGGCACCCCGACTACAGCCACACTTCAAGCACCACAAAGGGTCAGCAGGGCCAACCCTCGATTCTGCACCCGAAAAACGTCTACTTCACAATGAGATTTAGGATCCGATTAGGAACATAGA
>CAZNYE010000070.1:0-8716 GCA_964577185.1 uncultured Pseudomonadales bacterium
CATATACTCTTGCACCGCAAGAGGCTCATGTTTTTGGAATTCGACAAGAACGCAGGCCAGCGAGAAGAAGCGGAAGCAAATCGATTCGCCGCAGACTTGCTCATTCCACCACAATTCGGCAAGGAACTCTTCGCGGTTCCAAAGACAAAATCGGAAGTGGTGGCGTTTGCCCTCAGGCTAGACATCGCGCCAGGAATTGTCGTTGGCCGCCTTCAGCATGAGGGGTTATTGCCACATACGCATCTGAATGAGCTAAAGGTCAGGTACGCTTGGGCTTGAGGATTCCGATTCCGAAATTCCACAAGCAAAGTCAGCACGGCACTTCTCTCAAATTCGTGATGTACCAATCAGGTTACAATCCCAGGCGTTAAGAGCACGAGACACAGTCGCAATGACAATAGATTTCACGGGACGAGTTGCCATAGTCACCGGGGCAGGTGGAGGTCTAGGCAGATGCCACGCCTTGGAGTTTGCCAAGCGTGGTGCCAAGGTGGTGATCAACGACCTTGGCGGCGCAATGGACGGGACGGGCGGAACCTCCGAAGCCGCTCTTACGGTGGTTGACGAAATCAAGGCGGCAGGGGGCGAGGCCATCGCCAATGGAGCTTCCGTCACTGATGAACAGGGCGTAAAGGGGCTGGTTGACCAGTGCGTTGATGCCTTTGGGCGCGTGGATATCCTTATCAATAACGCAGGCATTCTGCGCGACAAGAGCTTTCATAAGATGACCATGGCCGACTTTCGCGCGGTCGTGGAAGTGCATCTCTTTGGTGCCGCCATGTGCACCCATGCCGTGTGGCCAATCATGCGCGAGCAGGCCTACGGGCGTATCGTTATGACCACTTCGCCCACCGGTCTCTACGGAAACTTCGGCCAAGTCAATTACGGGGCGGCAAAGCTCGGGCAGGTTGGCCTGATGAATTCGCTCAAAATCGAGGGTGCCAAGTACAACATCCACACCAACACGATTTCACCGGTGGCAGCGACACGAATGACCGAAGGGCTCATGGCCGAGGAGGCACTAGCCAAAATTGGACCGGGTCTGGTGACACCCGCCGTCATGTATCTGTGCAGCGAGGATGCCCCGAACGGCGTGATCCTACAAGCCCAGGGAGGCAAATACGGCACGGCCGCAATCGTTGAGCATCTCAATGTCGGCCTTGGAAATCAGGCGAGTGCGGAGGATATCGCCGATCATATCGAAGAAATCACGGATCTCGCCGGTGCTCAGCCGCGGGGACGACTGCGGCTATAGCGGCAAGACCTAGGCGTTTCGGAAGCCAACGCTTCATGGCTGGCGCGATACTCTCACTTGTCATTACCTGCCTTGTCACCGGTGGGCTCTGGTTTGCCATTGGCAGTCGGCTCAAGCTGTCCGAAGAGACTGAGCAGAACGATATACTCAACCTCGCAATGTATGCGGTGATTGTGTTGCCGATCGCGTTTGTCATCGTGTACTTTGGATTGGACTTGAATTAACCTATGGTCTTCGCAGAGCAGGCGTTCGAATCGAGGCCAAGCCTTTTGTCCCGAGAAACTTCTTCGTAGATCCCCTTTCGAGAAAAGCTCGACACGTTGCACCGAATGCGCTACTCATTCCATCAATAGGCGTAACTACTCGCCCCCTTGAAACTATAGGACCACGCCTCTGCTGTGGGCGCGCGGAATGGGTGAGCACACCATCAGGGGCAACGGAGCGGCTAGTTCCTATAGTGTTGAGGGGGCGAGTAGTTACCAATAGGCATACAATAGCGATCAGTTCACCTCTGGCACCCGCAGGACAGGAGCGGACAACATGGGCAGAATCATCGCCCAAACCACCATCACCAACCGGTTTGACGACGACAAGTCCGTTCAGTGCGGCATGCTTGTGGATACCGGAGCCGGTGCGCCCATCCTCCCGCAATCCTGGAAGCCCAGATTGATTCGTTTTCAAGGTAGCGAGTATGAAGTAGTCTTATGGGGAGCGGTGGTGGCAGTTCTCGTTTTGGTGACTGGCCTTACCATTGGACACTTCAAAAAAGCATGATTCCGGCGCAAGACGCGCCAATTCAATTGCTCAAACAATTCGGCGGATGAGATCAGATCCCAAAATGAAAACCGCTGAAACAGTGGCGCACCCTCTGTGATCAGATGCTGCCATGACGAGTCCCAGGCAGCTCGATATCTTCGTAGACAGCGAGTCCGTGCGTGCCTCCAACGCGCTGCGCTCCGCCTTGGCAGAGGGCGAGGCCAAAGAAGCGCTGTCCGCCGTCAGCACACTTTCCGAACTTGAACCCAGCCATCCTTGGATCCCCCATGCCAAAGTGCTGATCGAAGCTCTGCAAACGCCTTTGCCGGGGACGGTGCAAGAGGCCCAGTCTGCCGTCGACCTCTTGGACCGCTCTTGGCAGAGAGCCGCGGATGCCTTGTTCGGCGTAGGCAAACACACGATTCTCACGGCAATATGGCGTGCGGTAGCTGAAAACCTGCAAGCGGCCGAATTCGACTCGATTCACACCGGCGCGCACCCGAGCTACGCCTACTCTAAGCTTGGTGCCTGGTCATTGGTCGAGCGGAGTGTCGTCGCCGTACCCTCCTATGATCGATACGCCATCCTGCTATCGCGCATCGCGGAAGCGCAGTGGCATCAGAGTCGTCGCGTCAATGCCATCGGGAACTGGTGCTCTTTGTGCTGGCTGGCACCCAAAATGTTCGAATCAATGATGAATAAGGGCCGAATGCTCGACCGCTCACTGACGGAATACTGGACCGATGCCCTCGATCAAGACTTCGAGCCACCACCCACAGGGACTTGGTTCCCCGCTTGGATTCTGCTGAAGGAACCGGGTTTGGCCAGCCACATGAATGTTCCAAGGGGAACTACGGCTGCGGAGGAGGCCTTCTCCGCCGTTCGCTCACTGACACTTGGCGACGGCACGGACACTAGGCTGCGCGAGAACTTGCAGGCCTTGCATCCGGGATTGTTGGCGGTGTTCTTAGCCCGACGATAATCGCCCCCCTGCTTCGGCCATGAGTACTCGGAGGGTGTCCCCGCGTGAGAGAACGTTTCGCAGCCCGACCAAAACCGCAATCCTCGGCGGACCGTTCGCCGACATCGATGACGGAACGGGTCGCCGCATTCGATTTCAGCGCCGTGTTCCGAAATTGGCGCAGGTGGCGATTGCTACAGATAATCGGTTGCCGCCACGCACCTACACTTTGAACAACCTGTGGAAGATGTGTGCCCACTCTGCGCAGCCTCCGAATCGCGGCGATCACGCGGTCACGGTCGACCCCTTCCTCGCGGAACGTGTCGAAGTTCTGAAGGGTCCAGCGACCTTTGCGCCCCTGCCGACGCAGTGCGTCGGCTCGCGCTTCGCGCGGTGTGACTTCGTTGTCGTGTGGCCAGGGGCATCCTGCCACCGGCCGCCTTCTTCGCTGCCGCGCCCAAGGCTGACGTCCTGTCAGCCCTTGCGCCCCTGCCGACGCAGTGCGTCGGCTCGCGCTTCGCGCGACCGGGGCTCACCCAGTAGGCACGTCCTTAAAGGGGATGCCTTTGTCTACGCGGATGTCCTGGGGCATTCCGAGCACCCGTTCGGCGATGATGTTGGCCATGACCTCATCCGTGCCACCGGCTATGCGAATACCGGGCACCCCCATGTACACCTCTTGAAAGATCGCGTTTTGCTCGGTGAATCCGGGGTCGCGAATGGCACCGGTCATTTCCATGAGGTCCATGGCAAAGTTGGCCATATCCTGAGTCTTGGGCGCACCGACGAACTTACCAATGGAGTTCTCGGGCCCAGGTGTCTCGCCCCTCGAGAGTGCGCTCATCGTGCGAAAGCTGGTGTACTTGAGTCCCGCCTCCTGGCAATACCAAGTGGCCAGCTTCGCGCGCACGTTGCTGTCCTCAATGGCCGGCCGGTCATCGATGTAGACCTTTTGCGCCAACTCAAAAAGCGTTCGGAAATTCACGCCGCTTCGTCCAGCACCTATGGCCATTCGTTCATTCATCAGTGTGGTGATCGATACTTGCCAACCCTGACCAACCGCGCCGAGACGCTGCGAATCCGGAATACGCACATCATTGAAATAGACTTCATTGAAGTTCGAATCGCCGGAAATCTGCTTGATTGGCTTGACTTCAATCCCGGGCGACTTCATCGAAAGGAAGAAATAGGTTAATCCCTTGTGCTTTGGCACATTGGGGTCCGAGCGTGTTACCAGGATTCCATAATCACAATAGTGTGCGCCCGAGGTCCAGATCTTTTGACCGTTGATGATCCAATCGTCACCGTCCGGCTCCGCCCGAGTGCGTAGCGCGGCCAGGTCCGAACCTCCCGCAGGTTCACTAAAGAGTTGGCACCAGATCTCTTCACCGCTCGCAAGCGGTGGCAGGTATCTGAGTTTCTGTTCTTCGGTGGCATAGGCCATCAGCGTGGGCCCAGCCATACCCTGGCCTATGGCGAACACTCCTGATAATTCGCCGAGTTGGCCTTCCTCCTGACCAAAAATCACTTGCTCGATCGCTGAAGCACTGCGGCCACCGTACTCCTTCGGCCAACGCATGCAGGCCCAACCAGCATCATATTTGCGCTTCTGCCAAAGCTTGGAACACTCTAGGTAGTCGAGCCCCTGCAGTTCTTCCTCTGTGGGCGCGTTCTCTTGGATCCACTGGCGCGCCGCTTCCCGCAGGCGCTTCTCTTCTGGTGAGTCACTAAAGTCCATGATTGCTCTCTTTCGTTCGATTCTTGATGGTCAGGCAGCCAGATTGCTTTGCTCAATGCCGGTGATCAGCTTCTCCTGCCAAGCGGATTCACTGCCAATATTCACGGAAAGCAGCTTGGCCCGGCGGTAGAGGAATTGGCAGTCGAATTCCCAAGTGAACCCCATGCCACCATGGGTTTGTATGTTCTCCTTGGAAGCGTAGTAAAAGGCTTGGGTTGCACTCACTCGCGCAGCGGCAGCGGCCACTGGCAACTCGGACGCGCCGGTATCGAGCGCCCACGCACCGTAATAGCAATTCGAGCGCGCCAAAGTGTTTTTGGTGTAGGCATGCGCCAACTTGTGCTTGATTGCCTGAAAACTTGCGATAGGTCTCCCAAAGGCATAACGCTGCATGGCATAGTCACGCGCCATGATGAGTGCTCTTTCGGCTCCGCCCACCTGCTCCCACGCGAACAACACCGCGGCTTGGTCAAACAACTTTTGGGTCAATCCCCAACCCTCGCCGTCAGCCCCAAGGGGTTCCGCCGCGGCCGATTCTAGGCGCAGCTGGACATGAGATCTTGACGGATCCAAAGTAGTCACCGGGGTTGCCTCGATGCCGGATGCGGATAAGTCGACCAGCCAAAGACTTGCACCGTCTCCCTTGTCGCTGGCCGCAACCAAAACTGCAAAATCGGCAACGTCACCGTCAGCGACCGGCAGCTTGGTGCCAGTCAAAACGCCGTTGCTGGCACGGGTTTCCAAGAGCTTTGGTGTTTGGCGACCATGCTGCTCAGCCAAGGCGAATGTGCCTATGGCTTCACCCGTGGCCAACTTCGGAAGCCAGGCTTCCTTTTGCGCTTGCGTTCCGGCCAACATGAGGGCTTCGGTGGCCAGATATACAGAGGATGAATAGGGAATGGGAGCGACAGCGCGTCCAAGCTCCTCCGCGATCACGCATAGCGACAGGCGATCCATGCCAAGACCACCAAATTCTTCTGGAATCGCGACGGCCGTCCAACCCTGCTCAGCAACCGCCCCCCAAAGTTCGGAAGAATAGCTGTCCTCGCCTTCAAGCACCGCGCGGACGACCGACATATCGCACTTGTCCCCAAGCAAGCGCACCGCCTGCTCACGGAGAAGATTGTGTTCTTCGTCGAACTCGAAATTCATAGTGAGCGTCCTACTGGGTCTATTGAGACAAATGGGGCATTGTGCATCAATTTGAGTTCTGTCTGACACTCTCGTTTTGGTGATGAGCAATTCTCATTTTGACGCCTGACCTCGCTGTTGCGTTGGCGACGGACGTGTTTTCTGCTCGAAAAGTGCCAATTCAACTACGCAAACAATTATGCGAGCGAGGTCAGGCGTCAAAATGAGAATTGCTGTTTGGTGATTCCTAGTCTCGAACAATCGAGCCACCCTGTGGAGCGCGAAGTCAGCGGCGCGAATTACGGAGTACACTCGCCTTCATGGACTTCGCAAGCCTAGGATATGTACGCGTGGCCGCGGCCTCCCCGCGAATAGAACTCGCAAACGTGGCCGCCAACGCCAGAGCGCACGCGGACATCGCCAAGACCCTCTCTTCCGAGGGCGCGACTCTCGTGGTGTTTCCCGAGCTTTCGCTCACTGGCTATTCTTGCGAAGACTTGTTCATGCAGAGATCCCTGCAGGAAGCCGTGGAGGGGGCGCTCATTGATCTGTGCAAGTGCTCTCTCAAACTTCCGAGCGTGCTGGTACTCGGCGCACCCTGGATGCTCGGCGACGGCCGGCTGCTCAATTGCGCCTTCGTGTTCGCCAAAGGAAAGGTACTGGGGGCTGTGCCAAAGCAGGCCATCCCCAACTCGGCGGAATTCTACGAGCAGCGTTGGTTCGCATCCGGAGAGGGCGTGGACATTAAAGTCTCGCACTCGCAACTGGGCGAATTTCATGTCTCTCCCGAACAAATCTTCTCTTTAGGGGAAAGCGCCTTCGCAATCGAGGTTTGCGAAGACCTTTGGATAGCAGATCCTCCCGGAAATCGCCATGCGCTCGCCGGCGCGGAGATCATTGTCAACCTCTCGGCCAGCCCGGAACTCGTTAGCAAGCTCCCGTATCGCTTGGAGCTAGTGCGCATGGCAAGTGCGAGTCGCATTTGCGGCATGCTCTACGCATCGAGTGGGCCGAGTGAGTCCACAAAAGATCTCGTATTCGGCGGACATTTGATCGCCGCCGAGAACGGCGTGTTGATCGGGCAATCAGAGAGATTCTGTCTATCTGGCACCCATCTGATTGTCGATTTCGACTGGCAGGTGCTAAGACACCATCGCGCCGCCAACGCCACCTTCGCCGGTGCCACGCGCCCCCTTGGCTACTCGCAAGTAGAGAGCGGTGTTTCTATTGCGTCACTCCCTGAGATCTCCCGTCAGTATTCACCAACGCCGTTCGTGCCCGCAGGTCCCAATCTTCAGGAACGGGCCGAGGAGATTCTCATGATTCAGGCAACCGGTTTGGCGCGGCGGGCGCTCTCCACTGGATCTGAGCGACTCGTACTCGGGGTCTCCGGAGGCCTTGACTCCACGCTTGCGCTGCTGGTCTGTCTGAGCGCCCTCGAACTGCTTGAACGCCCAAAGCAAGATCTGGTGCTCATCAGCATGCCGGGGCCGGGCACCAGTGCGCACACAAAGGAGTCAGTCAAGAGAATCGCTGAAGCGATTGAATGCGCAGTGCTTGAAATCCCCATACACGCCGCCGTGTCCGAGCACCTCCGCGTCATCGCGCATGATTCGGGTCAAGACCTCGTCTTCGAGAACGCGCAAGCTCGCGAACGCACCCAGATTCTGTTCGACTACGCTGGCAAGGTCGGCGGGCTCGTGGTGGGCACCGGCGACCTCTCCGAACTTGCGCTCGGCTGGTGCACCTTCAACGCGGATCATATGGCCGGCTATTCGGTGAACGCCTCGGTACCAAAAACCTTAGTCAGACACCTGATCCAATACTTCGCCGACACCCAGGCTGACGAACCACTCAAAGACGCTCTGACTCGCGTCATAGAAACGCCCATCAGTCCCGAACTCACCGCACCCACTGAGGCGGGCGGCGTGGGTCAGCTTACAGAAGAAATCATTGGCCCCTTCGAGCTGCATGACTTCTTTCTCTATCACTTCATGCGTGGCGGGTTTTCGGCGGAGAAGATCCAGACACTCGCCGAGCGCACCTTCACTGGCATCTATTCAGCCGAAGAGGTCGCGAATTGGTTCAAGGTCTTTCGCCAGCGGTTCTTCTCTCAGCAATACAAGCGCACCACCCTGCCGCCCGGCCCGAAAGTTGGTAGCGTCAGCCTGTCGCCGCGCGGCGACTGGCGAATGCCGGACGAGGTGCGGTGGCCGTCCTAGATCAAAGACAAGGAGCACACCGAGTGAGCAGCCCACACCTTCAGCTACCCTTGCAAGGATTCACGATTGTCGAATTCTCGAGCATGGTCACCGCCTCTCTCGCCAGCATGATGCTGGCCGAGCAAGGGGCCCGGGTGATCAAGGTGGAACCTCCTGGCATGGGAGACATCATGCGCATTCTCGGCTCTTCCAAGGGCGGCATCTCCGCGCTTTTCGCGAACTGCAATCGCGGCAAGGAGTCGATCGCGCTTAATCTGAAGGATTCACAAGGGGTCGCCATCGCTCGAACACTGGTAAGCAAAGCGGACGTGGTGCTCACCAGATGAGGATGTCGCACCACAGCCGCTGCTTTCGGAAAGCATCTCAATCGCACGTGCGAAGGACGGGGAACTTGTCGCGGCCCCGGTGACACCGACTCAACTCAGCAGCTTCTATAAGGCACTCGAACTTGAGCATCTTGAATCCGATGAACGATTCTCCACACCTGAGGGAGTGCTGCGGAACATCGATCTCTATCGCGAAATCATGCAACGTGCCTTGGATGCAATATCCGCAGATGAACTAGTGGAGCGCCTGCGAAGCGGGGATGTTCCGGCCGCCAAGTGCCTCTCGCGAGAAGAGGCTTTGGAGCAGCCACAACTTCAGGCCAATTC
>CAZNYE010000071.1:0-7712 GCA_964577185.1 uncultured Pseudomonadales bacterium
ATACCATACGCATCGACTATTGATGGTGTTCACCGACGGCTTCGCCTACGACGATGAGTACGAAGGACTCCACGCCGAGGCCGATGTCG
Source organism: uncultured Pseudomonadales bacterium (assembly GCA_964577185.1). Classification (GTDB taxonomy): domain Bacteria; phylum Pseudomonadota; class Gammaproteobacteria; order Pseudomonadales; family Azotimanducaceae; genus Azotimanducus. Next base: position 90 of record CAZNYE010000071.1, read on the forward strand.
AGAAGGCGCTCCTTGAGGCGCGCGGCCAGGGCGTGGCGTGCGTGTGCATCAGTATCGGCAGCGAACGCGACGATGAGACCCTGGCGCGCATATTCGGCAGCGCAACCTACTTGCGCTGCCGTCACGTCGCCGACTTGCCGGGACGGCTCCGGCGCCTCGTGCAAAAGGCGCTCAAGGCAATTGAATCGAGCACGCGGGCGGGGCGCGCGGTGCCTTTGTCTGGAGTTGGTGTAACTACTCGCCCCCCTTGACACTATGGGAATCAGCCGCTATGTCGCCCGTGATGATGTGCTCATCCATTGTGCTCCGCGCACCCGCAACAGCGGCACTGTCCTATAGTGTGAAGGGGGGCGAGCAGTTACGAGTTGGTGAAGGATTAAGGGTCTTGGGCCCATCCTGATGTCTACACGCAACACCGAACAGCTCAAAGTCATTGATAGGCTGCGGCCTGTTCTTGAATACGCAGTGCGCCGCGCTTGCCGAGCGCCTGTGCGACCGCCTCTGCCCTTTCGTCCCTCGTTGGGGCGAACCGTACACCTTCAATTGCTTGGACAAGCTGTTCCGGCAGAATCCCAGGCAGGACGCGCGATACATGAATCGATTGCGGCGGCTCTGATGGTTGAAGCGCTAGAAACTTCGCACCGATTATCCGACGCTTGCGATTCGGTGTGAGCAGCCACAGCTCGGAGACTCCCAGTTGACCATAGCGGTCGGGCTTGCCGGCCTCAACAGGTGTCAGTTCGACCTCGACCACCAAGTCCGGTGGTGTTTCCAAAATAAACTCGTCCGCGGCGGCTTCGCTGATCTTGAGCGCGGACAGGTAGGCGTGTACCTTCGCACCAATGAAAAACGAGCAGTCCGGTTCGAGTCCAGTGCCCGCTGGCTCGCTCTTTCGTCGGTATCGGGTTGAGCCAAGCCCGGTGGAAGCACGCCCGATCATCGCGGCTGCTTGGTCAACGATCTTGTCGAGCGCATCGGCCACGCCTTCATGCAAACGGGAAGGCGACATGAGGCTGATCAACCCTCTCACCGGATCAAGGGTTGCCCTCGGAAAGTGGCGATTCCAGTCAATCACTGTAAGGCGCTCAATGGTCTCGGCATCCACACGAAGCACATGGATGGTGGAACCCAAGGGGCCTGTGATTGTGGTCGAGGGACTCTTCATGTCAGCACCAGTGCGTACCCTCGGCTTGCTATCGTGGTCCCAGGAAGCGGTCGCCGTTGAAGTGGATCACATGATCAGGAGTGTCGCAAAGCCACACCTCAGTTTCCCAAGCAATATTACTGATGTGCTTGCGGAACTCCTTAAAATCTGGAAAGGCGGTCACGTAGATTGGGTCAGCGGAACTCGCCATAAGCATCTCCTGCAAAGCGACAACTCGGGTAGGCGACATGGGACCATGCGATGTCACGGCTTCGACTAAGAACAACCAGTTCTGTGCAGAGTCGTAGAGCAGGACATCGGGCAGTTTGTCGTGTTCAGTAATCGGAATGCCCAATCGAGTTAGCATCTCTTCATCAACGAACAGGTCCTTCTTGGCAGTATCACCAACATACAGAAGCATTGCGCCTGGGCAGAACCTCGGGGCAAATTCTTCCAGAACCGCCCTTTGAACTCGGTTGTGTTCTCCTGGTGAGAGTTCAAGGTGTTTGCCATTTGGAAGTTTCACCGAAACCATGTGGCGTTTGCGGTCCCGCCCGTACAAATCCAATAGCACACGTTGAACGCTATGAAACTCAGCGACGGCAGCCTCCCATAGTTCGCTCCCGTATAGCCTCGCCGCTGTGAGTGCCGCTTCGGAGATGGCGTAGTGTGCCTTTGGGCTGTTGGTGGGTAAATTCGGTTCGAACGGATTGTAGTCGGCGATTTGCCCTTGGCAAAATTGATGCAGCACTTGACGGCGGAAGGTTTCACGGGTGTTTGGCGCATACTCGGCACCGTAGTGCTCCCTGACGTAGTCCATGATTCCTTTGGTGACTGTGCAGCGTTTTCGTATCGCTTCGGACCAAGGTTTGTCCTGGGTCATTCCGCAAAGGGCGATAAGAGTCAATCCAGACATCTCATTGTGCTGAGCAGGGGGCATTCCCAGTGCCTTGAGAATCTCCTGAGCCTCTTCGATACTAGCCAAAGGTCAACCTTCTGGATAGGGATGAGGGGATGTAATCTGAAGCCACATCATCGACTCCGGCTAACGGGTCAGGCAGCGCTCTCACGGTTCGACCTATGGATTTGATGACATCCATTGAAGGCAACGGAAAGGTGCGAACTTCCGTCGCGCTCACTTGTGTATTGCCGTTCACAATACGGAAATAGTTGTTCAACAATAGACTGTTGTATAAGGCGGCGAGTCCCCAAGCCTCATCTTCACCCAATTCACCTCCCGGTCGATGAACGAAGTTGAGATGGTTTTCGAGTCCAACCTTTGGCACTTTGTAGTGGGAAGAAATATAAGGCGCGGCAGTCAGTCTCCTAGCTTCTTCCTTTGCGCTAAATCTCCTCAGCAAAACATAGTTTCTATTTGCCACCAGTAAGGCATCTGAAGCAATCCGGCGAATATACTCCTGCTTATGCCGATTAAGAGGCCATTGAATATCCAGTGCCTTCACATGGTTCATCCAAAGTAGAGGCACATGGGTGTTTGAGACGTTGCCCTCGCTGTCGATGACCTCTCTTGACCGAAAAGGAACGACCGGCCCGGTAGAAATGTTTAGTCCAAAACTCGCGAGCCTGTAGGACCATGAATCAACGATCTTAAGCGCCGCATCATCATCCGTGTTGAGTGGGAGGCGCAACACCTTTTGCGGTGAATCAAGCTTGAGCGATTCTCTGATCGGGACTTTGTGTTGATCAGCATATGCAAAGTCGCCAACGCCGCTGCTAGAGGTGATCATTAGCCGCAATTCGCCACTCCTTTGATGCCATTGCTCGTCTTTAGTCCCGAATAGGATGACGTTTTCCTGAAGGACTTGATCACGACTAAAGGTGGCGCGCCTAGAAGCGAAGACATGCACATGTGTAGGTTTGATCATTTTGAAGAACACGCTTCGAAACTTGCAGAAGTACGGCCCCGAAGCGAAACTGCGGGGCACGATATAGACTAGGTTTCCTTGCGGGCTCAGCATCGCGGCACTGACCGCCATGAACAATGCATAGATGTTGGGCTGGCCGTGAACCACCGATTCTGCGGCTCTCGCTCGAGGGTCGTTCTTGGGAATCTTAAAGTAAGGGGGGTTGGAGATAATCAAATCGAACCGCTGCTCCTCTGAATCATAGGGGAATAGCGTCCCAAAGAGCTTAAGTGTTTGTGCGTGCTCAAGAACGAAATCTTCCGCGTGAACGGTCGTCTTCAACTTGATGTCGAGTGTCTCCTGGCACCACAAAGAGAGATATTCCAACACGGCCCGAAGAGCGGGTACCAGTTGCTGGTCGAGTTCATACGCGACAATTTCGATTTCGTCCGGCCGTTTGGCCTGCGAGCGAAGCGCCTCAATGGCTGCGCAAATCAAGATTCCAGCGCCAGCCGCCGGGTCGAGTATCCGCAGTTTCTTGCGTTTGGAATGCAATTCACCGCCCATAAACTCGGCCACGGGAATCGGTGTAAGGTACAGGCCGTACTCCTTGCGATGCATGTTCGACCTGTTCCCTACGTACCATTCGCCTACACGGTCCGCGTAATGAGTGGGACGTTCTGTGCAACTCGGTTGCGGAATTTGCCCTAGTTCAACTTCACTAGCGGTTGACATTTCGATTGAACAGCTATCTTTGGTGGGAGTCACAGTCGGTCTGGAGTTTCGATTCAGCTATTCAATTCACCAACTTGGGTGGGAAAACGCGGTCTCGCCAATCTCCGTGATGCGTCGGTCATTAGGGCACTCAAGACCTATTTTCCCGCATTTGAAGAGGCTCCCGCTTTGGCCTTTTCACACATGCGGGAAGCACTCTTGGATCTGTCTCAGAGTCTCTTTAACGGATCGCTGGGCAACAAGTTCCTTAGGATCCACGTACTGTCGACCGTACTCTTCAACATGCGGAACAAGAACGGAATCGGAATCAGCAGGATTATTCTTTGACTCCATAGGGTCTTCCATTCATCTCATAGGGGTTTCTTCAGTTTAGCGCACAATGTGCGAGGGCACATGGGTTCCCAGCGCCCTCAATTTAGTCAAGTGGCTTGACCAATAGCATGTGTTGGGTGGGCCACAAGCCAAGTGGTCGCAAGATGCCTCCTCAATAGAACTGCTGTGTGGATTTATCGGATGCATCATGTACCCCGCTTCGGGCGCTCGCCGCGCTCGCGTGCAGCTCCACTCCTGCTTCGGTGTGGTGAAGGAGACTGGTGGTACGAACTCGGACTCTTCCTCTTCTTTCGCCGTGCTTTCTCAGTCTGTCCTCGAGAATCCCCTTTCTTTGCAGAACTTGGCGCGAGAGATGAAATTCTAAGGAAACACCCCACCCAACTTTATCCATCTGTTCGTCCTTTCCTTTGCTGAGTGCGAGCACTCAAATGGAAATTTGAGCGCGCCCCGAAAGACGGACTCAGTGCAGGTTTCCCAACCTCCCCAGGTAAGCAGCGCTCTAAGCCTTTCTCGTCCGCTCGGCACCCACGATTGTGCACAAAGCGGAATCCCACACGATGCTGTTACGATAATGCTTGATCATTGGCGGGCAATTGAAGTATGCAGACTACAAGCTTTTCTCTTCCCGAGCTCTTGAGGGAGCTCAAGAAGGGTAACTGGTCTATACCGCAATTTCAGCGTGAGTTTGTCTGGCGCGATTCACAATCCAAACTGCTGGTCGACTCCGTTTCGCGAAGTTATCCGATCGGCTCATTGCTGCTGTTGCGCAAGAATCCAAGCCTTCCCCTTGCCTCACGACACATTGAAGCAGAGATTCGCCGCGTAGACGAAGAGAATGAAGAAGAACAAAGAGAACCGGAACAGGGCGAAGATATCACAGGCATGGAGTTTTACATACTCGATGGACAACAACGAACAACTTCAATTGCCCGTGTCTTTCTGAATTCTCATCCCAAGCAGGTGTTCTATCTTGATTTAAAGAAGATCCTTGAATGTCACAAAGAAGAAGATTCTTCTTGGATCGTGGGGAGAAGGCGTGGACTCTCAGCACCTGACAGAAAGGACAATAACCGCCTCCTGCGGGCCGACTTAGCACTTGATCAAGAGAAGAGCGAAATTTACGTCAGCGAGTATCTTGAGGACTCCGGAGACTTTCCACATTTTGACCATGATCGGAAGGCTGGTCGCGAAGCAGCTGCCAAAATAAAGCGGATATTCGAGACGATTCGTAACTACAAGATTCCTGTGGTACAGCTCGAAGGCAATAGTGGTTTAGAGTCCATTTGCAGGATATTCGAAACGATTAACAGCACAGGAACCAAACTCGGAACCTTTGACTTGGCGGTCGCCAGATTTTTCCCGCAGCCCGATTTACGAACTCTGTGGAATGAGTCCAAGAGACGGTGGCCCCTTCTTGAGCAGTTTGAAGTCGAGGGTGACCGAATGTTGCAGGTCATGTATCTCTATAACACAGTACTTGAGAGGCGCTATGCGGACCCATCTCGTGGCAGCTTACTGCAAATGAAACCTGATTTCGTAGAGCGGGAATGGGAAGGGGCTTCCGAGTCACTTCATAGAGCGTTGGAGTGGGCAAAGTCGAAGGGTGCTCGCCCCGGAACGCTCCCAAATCTGAACGTCGTAACTGCTATGGCCGGAGTTCTTCGCAGCCTACCGGGAGATGAATTGTGGGGAGAGCATGATGATGACGTGAGGCGGTGGTATTTTGCCAAATCCCTGCAGTCGTTGGCCTCGCAAGCAAGCAACTACCGAATCGGCCAAGATTTCTCAGCGTTACACCGGTTCATCAAGGAAGAACGTCAATTGGAGATACCCAAGGTGCCCTTGGATTCAACGAGCCTTTCAGACATTCGACCGACCGATGGCCGCTACAAGGCACTGCTAAACGTATTCGCGATGACGGTTCGAGAAGACTTGATTACCGGCGACCGCATCGACTCTGATAGCGATATTCACGACCATCACGTGTTTCCAAGAAACGCATCAAATAGGCATGGGATCAATCGGAAGAAACTGGATAGCATCTGTAACCGAGTGCCGATTCTTGCCCGTACAAACATGGAGCTTGGTGAGGCCTATCCGAACGAGTACATGTTGGACATGATGACCAAGGCCAATCGGGAAGGACGAATTCAGGGACTTGATCGAAGAATGCGAGATTATTTGCTTCCTGTCTCAGTCGATGAAAAATGGGATGAAATTTACTTGATCGGTGGATTCGAAAGATTCTGTCAAATTAGAGCGAAACTCATACTTGAACGGATTCGTGAGATCGTAGGTGATGCCCTAGGGACCTCTACCGAGGATGACGAGACGTATGAGATGTGAACAGACTTCACTCCGAAAACCACCTGCCCAAGAGTACATCGTGAATGACTGGGCTCGCGACGGGTTCCCCACCTCAGAATCATGGACATGGGCTGAGCATCATCCGCAAAGGTTTACCAAAGGGATGCCGGAGACTTCAAAGTCTCCAATACTGTGGTTGGAAATCAATGAAGCCGTCTACATTCAACCTTGAAGCGCAACCCACTACGAAACAGGAATTTCGTCGGCATCGAAGAAGTTCGGTGTTGTCCACCTTGTGCTCATTTCCGGCTGCTTCGGCGCCAATGGCCAATCGGAATGCCCTTCACCGAATCTCGCTGTCAAGCCCCGAAGCCAAGCGTACCCCCTCGTACATGGCCGCCCAATCCCATTCGCTTAAGCCCTGGGTCATCGCCATGCGCATTTGCGTCTTCGCCGGGAGCATGGCGGAGGGCGACAGATGCAGATCGTCGAAGGCTTTCTCAAAGATAAGGGCATCCTTGTAGCCGCAGCGCAAATCCATGCCGGCATCCTCAAAGTCTCGCTCCTTGATTCTGCGCGCCGAATCGCGTATCGGCTCGGCGGTGAACATCATGTGCAGCACCATCTCGACGTAGTCGGCATTGAGGCCGGACTTCTCGGCGAAGACGAACACCTCGCCGATCATGGCGAGTTCGACCATGCCGATGTAGTTGGTGACAATCTTCATCGCGTTCGCGAGGGCGGTCTCGCTACCGAGCACTGTCACGCGCTCGCTGTAGCATTCGATGGCGGGCTTTGCGCGTTCGATTGCCTCAGGTGCGCCGGCGACGAAGGACAGGAGTTTGCCGGCCTGGGCCGCATCCGGCCTACCTGCCACGGGCGCTGCCACAAAGTAGCTGCCCGCACGCCTATGAATGGCATCAAATTGAGTTGACGCGGAGGGCGAGATGGTGGTGGCGCACACATGCACGGCCCCCGGGGCAAAGCCTGCGAGCATGCCCGCGTCGCCTTCAATGCATTCGCGCACCGAAGCATCGTCGAGCACGCTGGTGACGACGATGTCCGTATGTTCGGCCACTTCCCTTGGTGAACCGCAGGCACGCGCACCTGCATCTACGAAGGGTTGCATCTTCAACGACACCGGGTCGTAGACGCTTAAGGCATGCCCGGCTTGTTGCAGATTCGCGCAGATGCCCGAACCCATCTTGCCGAGGCCGATGCAGCCGACGCGGAGCGACT
>CAZNYE010000072.1:0-2622 GCA_964577185.1 uncultured Pseudomonadales bacterium
GTCGAAAAGTGCAATGAAGAACTCGAACAGGCCGAATTGCAGTTGCAAAAGCGGCGCACACGGCTCGAAGAAGTCTTCAATGACAAGAAACAAAAACTACAACGCGGAGAAGACCTACCCCCGGGCGTGCTCAAGACCATCAAAGTGCTGCTTGCTGTGAAGCGCCGAATTCAGCCGGGCGACAAGATGGCTGGGCGGCACGGAAACAAGGGCGTGATCTCCGTGATCATGCCGGTCGAAGACATGCCATATGACCAACATGGCCAGCCGGTTGACATTATTCTCAATCCGCTCGGCGTGCCATCGCGAATGAACGTGGGACAAATCCTGGAAGCCCACCTTGGCTGGGCGGCGAAAGAAATTGGCAACAAGATCAACAAGATGGTTAACAGCCACTTGGCGCAAGACCAAGCTCTCAAGGAACTGCGCGAACTGCTTGTGGAAGTGTACAACCGCGGCGAGGGCCGCAAGCACGAACTCGATGCATTCAGTGACGAGGAACTCATCGAACTTGGACGCAATGTGACCAAGGGGATTCCCTTCGCATCACCGGTGTTTGATGGTGCCACCGAAAACGAAATCAAGCGGTTGCTACAACTTGCGGAATTGCCGACATCCGGTCAGTGCACCTTGTACGACGGTCGTACCGGCGAAGAATTCCACCGTCCTGTGACGGTCGGCTACATGTACATGCTAAAACTGAATCATCTGGTCGACGACAAGATGCATTCGCGCTCCACCGGCAGCTACAGCCTTGTGACCCAGCAACCGCTTGGCGGCAAGGCGCAATTCGGCGGTCAGAGATTCGGAGAAATGGAAGTATGGGCGCTCGAAGCCTACGGCGCCGCCTACACCCTGCAAGAGATGCTCACAGTGAAGTCGGACGATGTGAACGGACGCACCAAGATGTACAAGAACATTGTCGATGGCGATTTTCGTATGGACGCTGGGACTCCCGAGTCCTTCCAAGTCTTGCTGCGCGAGGTTCGATCACTTGGCATCAACTTGGAACTCAACCGTCAATAGATGGCACACGTCAAAATCTAGAAAGGGCAAAAGAGGAGGAACGTAGAGATGAAAGGATTGGAACAAATGATGCGCGGAGCTGATTCGCGGCTGGATTTCGACTATCTGAGCATAGGTCTCGCATCACCCGAGATGATTCGTTCCTGGTCCTACGGCGAGGTGAAAAAGCCGGAAACCATCAACTATCGGACCTTCAAGCCGGAGCGCGATGGGCTCTTCTGTTCGCGGATATTTGGTCCAAGCAAGGACTACGAATGCCTCTGTGGCAAGTACAAGCGGCTCCGCCACCGGGGTGTGGTGTGCGAGAAATGCGGCGTCGAGGTGACTGTCAGCAAGGTACGCCGCGAACGGCTTGGTCATATCGAAATGGCGAGCCCCGTTGCGCACATCTGGTTCTTGAAATCCCTCCCGTCGCGCATAGGGCTGCTGCTCGATTTCAGCCGCATCGAAGAAAACTGGAGCGTGGAGGAGCGAGAGTCGCGCCGCGCCTTGAAGTCCCTTCGTGACATAGAGCGGGTACTGTACTTTGAGTACTACGTGGTGATTTCTCCGGGATTGACGGAACTAGAGATGGGAGAACTGCTCACCGAAGAGCAGTACCTCACAAGACTGGAAGAATATGGCGACGAATTTGTCGCCGAAATGGGCGCCGAAGCGATTCAAACGCTCTTGAAGAGCCTCGATCTCAAGGCTGAAATCGCAACGCTTCGAGAAGAAATTCCCAATACCACTTCGGAATCAAAAATAAAGAAGCTCTCCAAGCGCCTCAAGCTCATGGAAGCGTTCGTTCGATCAGGCAACAAGCCAGAGTGGATGGTGCTGAATGTTCTTCCGGTGCTACCCCCTGATCTGCGCCCGCTGGTGCCCTTGGAAGGTGGACGCTTTGCCGCGTCAGACCTCAATGAACTCTATCGCCGGGTCATCAATCGCAATAACCGCCTGAAACGGCTTCTCGACCTCAGTGCACCAGACATCATAGTGCGCAACGAAAAACGAATGCTTCAGGAGGCGGTGGACTCGCTCTTGGACAATGGTCGTCGTGGACGGGCGATTACCGGCACCAACAAGCGTCCACTCAAGTCGCTTGCCGACATGATCAAGGGCAAGCAGGGACGCTTTCGGCAAAACCTGCTCGGAAAGCGTGTGGATTATTCTGGACGCTCCGTGATCGTGGTGGGGCCGACATTGAAGCTTCATCAATGCGGCCTTCCAAAGAAGATGGCACTGGAACTCTTCAAACCGTTTATCTTCGCGCAGCTTGAGACACGCGGCTATGCCACGACCATCAAGGCGGCAAAGAAGCTGGTCGAAAACGAAACGCCTGAAGTGTGGGACATTCTCGACGATGTGATTCGCGAGCACCCGGTGCTCTTGAACCGCGCTCCCACCCTCCATCGCCTTGGCATCCAGGCCTTCGAGCCAGTCTTGATTGAGGGGCGCGCGATTCAGCTCCACCCGCTGGTATGCGCTGCATACAACGCCGATTTTGATGGCGACCAGATGGCGGTGCATGTGCCGCTTACCATTGAAGCGCAGCTTGAGGCGCGCGCTCTCATGATGTCAACCAACAACATTCTCTCTCCGGCGAGCGGCGAC
>CAZNYE010000073.1:0-2144 GCA_964577185.1 uncultured Pseudomonadales bacterium
CTCGCGAAGTTCGGCTCGGCTTTCCGCTTCGGGGAACTTGGCGCGGAGTGCATTGCGAATCGAGCGTTGGTAGTCCGCACGCCGCAGATCTTTTGAATCCCTATTGCCCTTCGGGTCGATTTGGGCGGCATTCAATTCAACTTCGAGCAGCAGGTGAGTCTGAGAAAAGGCCGTGTAGCCATTGCCAATCAGCGTGATGAAGAAGAACGTGAGAAAGGCGAGGCCAACCAGCACGGCGGCGAATCCCGCCAGGCGAAAGAGACGTTCTCTCCGGTATCGCCGACTGATGCCGAGCGCCACCCGCTCTCTTACGCTGAGTGCGTGGCTATTCATACTGTTCTCGATAGCGCCGCACCACTTTGAGCGCGATGACGTTCAATACAAGTGTCGTGACGAACAGCAGCAGCCCGAGTGCGAAGGCTGCCAGGGTCTTTGCACTGTCGAATTCTTGGTCTCCGATCAGCAGGGTAACGATCTGCACAGTCACCGTGGTCACCGCTTCGAACGGATTCGCGGTGAGATTCGCGGCGAGCCCAGCGGCCATCACCACGATCATGGTTTCACCAATCGCCCTGGAAGCCGCGAGTAGGATGCCGCCGACGATTCCGGGCAGCGCCGCCGGGATGACCACCTGGCGAATAGTCTCTGATTGCGTGGCTCCGAGGCCGTAGGAACCGTCTCTCAAGTCCTGTGGCACGGCGTTAATGACATCATCGGAGAGCGAGGAAACAAAGGGTATGATCATGATGCCCATGACCAAGCCGGCCCCGAGCGCACTCTCGGAGGCGACATCAAGTCCAAACGATTCGCCGAATTGACGCAGCAGAGGCCCCACCGTCAGCGCCGCGAAATAGCCGTACACAACAGTTGGAATGCCCGCGAGTACCTCGAGCATGGGCTTGGCAACCGCGCGCACTCGTTGGTTCGCGTATTCGGAGAGGTAGATTGCAGACATGAGCCCCACCGGGACGGCCACCGCCAGGGCGATGGCGGAAATCAACAAGGTGCCGGCGAACAGCGGCACGGCGCCAAAAGCGCCGGAAGAACCCACTTGGTCGGCACGAAGCGCCGTCTGCGGACTCCAGTTCAATCCGAATAGGAACTCCAATGGCGAGACTTGTTGGAAGAATCGGAGTGCCTCGAACAAGACCGACAGAAAAATGCCGATCGTTGTGAAGATGGCCATGGTCGAAGCGACCATGAATGCCGCTTCGACGGTTCGCTCGACTTTGTTGCGCGCGCGAAATCCGGGTCGAACACGGCGCAGCGAAGCGCCGAGGAACACGGCCGCCAATAGCAGGACGATGAGCGTCAGGCCAAGGTCGCTCACCCGTTCGAGCGATGAGTAGCGAGTCGCGGCGTCAACAATGGCTTGGGTTGTTTCATCCGGCGCGATGTTGCCATTGACGAGATTCAATATCTCGTTGTAGATGAGGTTGAATTCAGCCTGCGACGCCGCCTGCATGGCGGCGGGAAGGGAAGCGAGCACTTGGGCGCGGATGAACCCGGGTTCGAAGAGATTCCAAAGCCCAAATACCGCAAGCGCCGGCACAACGCACCAGATGGCCACGTAGCCGCCGTGATATCCGGGCAATGAGTGATATCTCGACTCGGGATCCGCTGTTGACCTTCGGTGCCCAAGTAGGTAGGCCACTAGCGCCATGGCCAACAAGGCCAACAAAACCAATGGGGATGACATGATTCTGAGGTTTGAGCTAGGTCGCGGCGTCGACTATTCAGGCTCAGCCATTAGTCCGACAGGCTGAGATTCCGCAGCGTCTCTACGGCGTGCGCGACCTCTTTTCGTTCGGCCTCGGGAAGTGGGATCAAGCCGCGTTCGGAAAGATATCCAAACTCGCCTGACGCCGACTCGCTCATCAACTCGGCAAGAAATTCTTCGATTCCAGGGATATCGCCCACATGCAATGCCTTGACGTAGCTATACAAGGGGCGTGACACGGGGTAGCTGCCGTCGGCGATGGATTCAAACTCCGGTTTGATTCCATCGATGAGCGAGCCTTGAACCTTGTCGCGATTCTGGTCAAGAAAGCTGTATCCAAATATGCCGACGGCGCTTGGGTTCGCCTCGAGTTTCTGGACGATGAGGTTGTCGTTTTCACCTGCCTCAACGTAGGCGCCATCCT
>CAZNYE010000074.1:0-2259 GCA_964577185.1 uncultured Pseudomonadales bacterium
ATTTTAACAGCAATAGCCCACATACGATCTTTCATCCATTTGCATCCAATACATCGTCTCGCCTATCAGCCCATGGGTCATCGCTTCCACCTGATTTTGGCGACCCGCGGCCATGGCGGACAGCACCGGCAACATCGGGTCGTAGCTGACTCGTCCGAAGGGATCGTTGTAGGGCACGCCGTAGTAACGGGCCCAAGCTTCGGCATCGCGCTTGCGGTAGTCCTCGTCGTATTGTCCCTTCGCTCCCGGCTTGAACGGATCGTCCGCACGTCGACCTATCAGGGCGCGGCTGGATATCGCTTGCCAGCGGAACGCGGCGCCGGTCTCGCGCGCGATTCGCTCGATCTGGGTCGAGGCCAGGTAGGAGTAGCGGCTACCGAGGCCGTAGATGAAGTCGACGATGGCGATGCTTTGATCTCCTTAGTGTCAGTCGCGATTGCCTTTGGGATGAGGGCCATTTGCCCGCGCAGCGCCTGCGATGTCGAGGAAGGAGGGCGTGCGCATGGAGTCGCGGCGGTTTTCGCAAGATCATATCAGACGATGGGAAAACCACATTGGGCGTTGTGGAAGTGATGGGGCCGTCACGGTGGCGGATATCGTCCATCCAGCATCGACGACTGGGACCGTCTCCGCGAAACGAATTAGGACAATTCCCGAACTGACACCGAGCAGTGCTTACCCAGGCTTCGGAGGACTCCATCGATAACTGCCGCTTTCGTTCCATGATCCGGGTTCAACATGCGTCGCACTTCGCCTTCAGCGATATTGAGGTCACGCGCGAATTGTCGTTGAGACATACCTCGCTCCTTGAAGGCTTGGTACAAGACTGCTTTCAAGGCAATTGGAAGTGGCGGCACGATGGGGTATTGATCAGTACGCACATTCGATGGCTTGGGTAATGCTTGGCCTTCCCGAATGGTAGCCGCGATGAGTTCCCTGAGCAGACCCTTGGCTTCGATGAGTGCCTCCTCAATGCACGCTCCGTCTGTAGCACCCCAGCCGAAATCAGAAAACGTGACGACGTAACGGCCGTCTTCATCGCGCTCGACCTAGGCGGGATATGTGTGGCAATCCGACATGACGGTATTTCCTTCAGAATTCATGGCCTTCGATTCCGAGGTCGGCGAGCATTTTCTTGAGTCCGAGTCCGCCAGGCTCTATTTCAATGAATACCAAACCCCACGTCCAGCACCGTGTCGCTCTAGGTGATCGGCTACAGACAAGGACCTAATGTGGTCCTTGATGGTATTTCGGCTCCGCCCGGTGGCGGATACCGCCAAAGCCACAGTCAGCCTGCCATGTTCCCTGCAAAGTTCGAGTAGCTGTTGCGACAGCTCGGGTAAGCTCCCCAAAGCCAAGCGCTCGCGCTCCAATTTTGATTCCAACCTATCCTTTTGCGTGGCCAATGAGCGCAGGAAGAAGCCGAGCCAGGGCTGCCAGTCCGGACTTGTCCTACGAATGGTCTTCTGGGTTTGCCGCAGTGCCGAGTAATACTTGTCCTTCGATTGCTCGATCACGCTTTCGAGTGAACTGAATGGAACATACGCATAGCCGGCCCGCAGTAGCAGCAAGGTCGTGAGAATGCGGGACAAGCGCCCGTTGCCATCTTGGAAAGGATGGATCTGTAGAAAAGTCACGACGAAAATCGCGATCACAACCAGTCGGTGATGATCATCGGCCTCAAGCTGTGCACGGGTCCAATCGACCAGTTCCCGCGTTAACCGAGGCGTATCAAACGGAGACGCCGTCCTGAATACCACGCCTAGACTCGTTCCATCCCGGTCGAACGCTTCAAGGTGGTTGTCCAGTGTCTTGTATTCGCCCCGGTGACGCGCGTCCTTCGCAGAGTGCCAGAGCAGAACCTGATGCAAGTGTTTGATGTGATTCTCGGTCAGGTCGATCTCGGACCAGGAGTCGAATACGAGATCCATGGCGGCGGCGTAGCCCGCCACTTCCTGTTCATCGCGTGAAGCGAATGTCGTAACGTCCAACCTTGATAGTAGGCGCTCGACTTCAGCGTCGGACAAACTCGCACCCTCAATTCGGGTCGAAGAGCCGATGCTCTCGATGGTGGCCACACGCCGCAATGAAGCCAATCGATCAGGCGAAATTCGCCCGATGGCCACCCAAGCACCCTTGAACTCGTCAAGAGCGGCGATGAGCCGCAAGAATTCGGGCGTTATCCTCAAAGTGGCTGTTTCCACCTGGTCGCCCACCCATTTCTATATCCAATTCCATCCAATTTTAACAGCAATAGCC
>CAZNYE010000075.1:0-3259 GCA_964577185.1 uncultured Pseudomonadales bacterium
GAGATTTCTTCTTGGTGAAATCAATCGTTCCGAAGTGCTCTTCACCTTGGAAAAGCGCGTATTTCGCGTCGCCGATCTAGCCACTTTCTCTGGAGCGGTCAGCGCGTCGAGCTTTATGCTCGGAGGTGTGAGCGCCATCGTGCTCATGACGCTGTACTTTTAGCGCTGCTTCAGGTCGCACTTCGCGGTGTGACTTCGCTGTAGGGTGGTTGCCCGCATCCTGCCACAGACTGCCTGCTTCGCGAGGGGGCTCACCCATGCAAGCTGCTTGGTTCTACCCAGTGAAGGGCATAGGCGATGGCGACACCAATTAGAAAACTGCCGGCGATCTTCCACCGATCATGCTTGTGAAAGTGAATTTCAGGCAACAGGTCGCTCAAGGATATGCTTAGAAATGTCCCCGTCGCAAAGGCGAGGGCGCAGCCGATTATGTAAGACTCGGCTTGACCGAAATACGAGGGGCCGAAGTAGGCCAGGAAAATGAAGGTTGGACAGATGCAGGCGAAGCCGACATTGGCGAGTCTTCTCGCACGAGCGGACATGCCACTCTTTTCCATGATGCTGACAATCGACAGTGCATCGAGCGGCTTGTGCAAGGCGATCGCTAGGAACACGCCAAGCCCGGCGATACCAGAGGCGCTGTGCTCTGTAATGCGCACAGTAGAGCTGAGGGCAACGCCTTCCATCAGAGAATGCACACCAAGACCAAACACTATTCCAGCCCAACTCAAGGGCTTCAGACGCAAGCTGGCGTGCGCCTCATATTCATGCTGACGGCTGTGTTCTTCGCTGAAATCGTGTTCATGAAAGTCGAGCAGATAGAGTATCAGCAGTGTCGCGAGCACACCGAGCATGAGCCAAAACAGTGCAGTCTCCAGAGCATCAGTTGCCTTGATTGCGGTCACCGCATGGGGAAGCATGTGGTATATGGCAACACCTAGGATGATTCCAGCCACGAAGGCCATCACCAGCTGCGTGCGCGTGTGCGTCATTCGCACAAGTCCCGGCAAGTAGCCGCCGAACATTGACATGGAGAAGATGCCGACCGCGTATAGGATGAGCAGCCAGACTATCTGCTGTTCCATTGCATAAGCCTCCCTCCGCGTTCGGCAACCTCCCGAAACAGGACTTTGTTTTGCCGATTCAAAATGACACTACACTACCTAACCCCCGCTGTCCAACGCCGAACCAAAGGCCGAACCAACGGCTGGTCATGATCGGCAATCCACACCCGCTAAGGCTTCGCCGAAGAACCCACCGCAGTGCTCACCGCCCGTCCGTATCGCCTTAAGCCGGACTTGATATCTTCGAGAATTAACAGATTGACAGGCACAAGGATCAAAGTGATCAGGGTTGCGAAGAGAATCCCATAGGCAAGTGAGATGGCCATGGGAATCAAGAACTGGGCCGTAGTCGAGCGGTCCAGCATCAAGGGCACCAAGCCAAAGAAGGTCGTCAGCGAAGTGAGCAGCACGGGACGGAAGCGCACCACGCCGGCTTCGAGCACGGCCGAAGCAATTGAGTATCCTGCCTTGACACGCTTGTTGACATAGTCCACCAGCACGAGAGAGTCATTCACCATCACACCCATGAGTGCCATAAGGCCGAACGCGCTGAGCATAGACAGCGAACTGTGACCCATCACCCAGTGGCCTATAACCGCCCCAACCAATCCGAATGGGATGATGAGAATCACAACAAGAGGCTGAACGTAGGAGCGCAGCGGTAGGGCCAGAAGGCAATAGATCAGAAAAGCAATCAGCACAGCCCCCAGTGCCAAGCTATCAAGGCTCTCCCTCTGCTCTCGCGCTTCTCCCTCAAAGGAATAGCTGATACCGGGATACTGGGTCAAGAGTTGCCGCACGAAACCATCCACCCCTTCCATGAGCACGGTGAGGTTTTCGCGTTCCTTGTCCACGTCCGCGATAACGCTGATGGTGCGTTCACCATCCACCCGATAAATCTCAGTGGGGCCAATGCTTGGCGTCAAGGTGGCGACATGGGATAAGGGGACTCTTCCACCTTGCGGTGTGCGAATGAGCATCTCGCTCAATGTGTCATAGCTTTGGCGCTCTGTGATCGGAAACCGCACGATCACGCGAATATCCTCCTGACCGCGTTGAATTCTCTGCGCTTCATAGCCTTTGAAGGCTTCGCCGACCTGTCCGACGATGTCGTTGCGTGTGAGTCCCAAGAGATGTCCTTGTGGAGACACCTCGACACGCAGTTCCTCCTTGCCGTCTGAAAGACTCTGTGAAATGTCAAAGACGGTCGGATACTCGCCCAGGCGTTCAACGATTTGATCGGCGACCTCTGAGAGCTCCTCAAATGAGCTTCCTTTGAGTTCAATATCAATGACATCTCCCAGACGCAGGAAGGAAGATCGGAATGTCAGTGCTTCCGCGCCTGGAATGGTTCCGATTGCCTGGCGCCATTCCCGCGTGAGTCGTTGCACCGTAATGCTCGGGTCCCGCGTCTTCGCACGCTCAAGCTCTAATTCAACGTTTGCGAGGTGAGTGCCGCTTGCGCCTTGACCACTGCCAGTGCTTGACACCACATGGCGAATGGGGCTCTCACCCGTTTCTCGATCCGTGTAGCGCTCTTTCAGCTCAAGCGCGGATGCGAGCATTCTCTGCGCATGCCGGTCGGTCACCTCATAGGGTGTGCCCACGGGCATGCGCAATTGCGCATTCACCTGGTCCATGGTTGGCGAAATCATGAGTGAGAATCCCATCCAGCCGCTCGCGAGAATCGCGATCATGGTGATCAGGACACCAAGGAATACAGAAAGGGTCGTATATCTATGACGAACGCATACTTCCAGCGCCGGCTCAAAATAGCGAAGGATCTTTTCTTCGAACGCCCTCGCGAATCGCTCTTGCCAGGCGCGAAACCCTGTGGGAGCGTTGCGGGTCGCGTTTCCATCAAGGTGTTTGAGGTGCGCGGGAAGCACCAGCTTTGATTCGATGAGCGCAAACGCCAGCGCGGAGATCACCACCGCGGCAATAGGGCCGGTGAAGCTCCCGAATCCGCCTTGCACAATGAGCATGGGCGAGAAGGCAGCCATGGTCGTTAACACGCCGAAGGTCACCGGGGCGGCGACATCCTTGGTACCTTGAACAGCAGCAGTCAGTCCATCGTCCGCATGCCGTAGGTGACGATAAACGCTTTCTCCAGTGACGATCGCATCATCAACCACGATCCCCAGCACCATGATGAATCCAAACGCGCTCATAAGATTGAGAGATTCATCTAGTAC
>CAZNYE010000076.1:0-2238 GCA_964577185.1 uncultured Pseudomonadales bacterium
ATGTAAGCTTCAAGGTTTCGGCGAGCTGCAACAAGGAGGGTGATACGACCGGCGTCGTGGCTTCGAGCCTCAATTCCGCGAGTTTCGATCTTTCTGGGGATGTTCAGTGGGACACGGACAATCAAGTGCTCAGCTGGGACCAGGTTCTGACGGATACGGTGACGGACATCGCGGACAAATGCAGACCGAGTAGTTCGACCCCCTTCACAATCAGTACCACCGATGTGACCTTGGCTCTGACCTGTCCTATTTCTGTGACGGACGGTACGCCTAGGACAGCAAGTGCGACACTGGGGCTGAACGGGAATCTGAAAGTAGGCACGGACGGCAGTCTGAGCCGACGATAGACGGACGATAGGCAACCGCAGGGGCATCTGCTCTCCTGCGGTTTTGTCGTTTTCTTGGGGTGCGTCTGGTGCCCCTCGATTCTGTCGCTGGCTCCATCAAGAAGGGATGCCCGCCGTCTTGCGCGGCGGTGGTCCCTATTGGGTGACTACTTCATTCGATTGTGGGTCGGAAGCGACTTCAATCCGCTTTTGAAGATTGACTTTTCAAGGCGAATGTTTGCGGCCACGGGTGCTTGAACTGCCACAACGTGAGTTTGTTCGGGCTTTAGCGTCCCGGATAGCGGTAGATTTCCTCACCGTCGCGTTCAATGCGCTCGGTCTTTATCTCGAAGACCTCTTCCTTGTAATGCCGCTCGCCGTGCAGCGTGACCACATCATCAACGCCAATTGCTGACTCGTCAAACCCTCTTGGTCGGTTGCGCTGCGGTGGTGCGAGCAATACCGCCCAGGCCCGGCCTTCCTCGTCGACGACAACGATTTCGTCGTGGGCATTGCCGAAATTGACTTCGCTCACTGTGCCCGTAAGCGAAATGTCCGATTGATACAGGCTCCATCCATGATGCGCGCTGGCCGGTTGGCTAATGGCGCAACAGAGCAAGAGCGCCGGTGCAATGAGTCTCGAATTCATCCCTTTGATGAATTCGAGCGTCCGGCCGACCGCACGGTCGATAGCTGACTCCAAGTAGCTCGCCATTTAACTTTTCGCGTCGTTGGAGTCTTGTTTGAGAGGAAGCTCAACGTCAATAAAGATACTGACCTCGTCGCTTACGGCGGGCACCGCGTATGCCAATCCCCACTCGGAACGCGATACCTGTGCGATTGCCGTGACCCCTATGGTCGGCACTCCCCGCATGGGATGGTCTGCCGCTTTGTTAATGGTCGCATTGAGCGTGACCGGCTTGGTGATGCCTTTGATCGTGAGGTCTCCAGTGATGTCGAAGGTATTCTCACCAGACGAGGTGATACCGGTTGACGCGAACGTGATTTCTGGGTGATTGGCAGTGTCAAAGAAATTCTCGCCGTTGAGGTGGTCGTTGAAGACCTCCACGCGGCTATTGATGCTGGCGGCGTCGATCAGCACTTCAATATTGCTATTCTCTGGATCGTCGGCATCGGCATCGAGAGAGACCTCGAAGCTGTCAAAGCCGACATGCGGGTTGGAGAAACCCAGATGGCTGTAAGTAATTGTGATATAGCCGTGAGTCTTGTCAAGGCCGTACTCTCCGGAGGGGACATCCCATGCGGTGGCCGAAAGGGGGGCGCTCAGCGCAAGCACACCTATTGCCAAGGCGCGAACATTCGTCATCGTTTTTCCTTTGTGGGCGCTTAGTTCGGGCGGGCGGTTAGGATACAACAAGTCCGAAGTCCACCAACACTACAGTTCTTCGCTTTGTGCAACAGTCTTGTGAGAAGGCACGGATTCGGCGGTGTAGATCAGTTGGCCGGATTCGTTTTGTTGGCTGGAAGACTTGCGTTGGCGGCGGTGGTGTGGAGTGCGGCGCGTGATTGCGGATCCGCTCTAGTCGTGTGAGTCGTGACTCTCTGGCGATTCAAGTACCGACGTGTCTTTCGGATAGCTGATTTCGTACTGGTGGCGTATTCGCCAGTGCTCCCCGGCATCTAGTTCCTTGCGCCAAACTAGGACACCTGGGCGGTCTTTGATGTCCCGCTCCGTTGGCTGAGTGCTCGTTGGTGGAATGGAAACCTCGATTTGTTCGTCTCTCGAGACGGGATAGTAATCCATCACTTCAACTTCGACCTGCTTCGCGTGTTGGTTTCGGATTTCGAATAGGAAGTCTGTGAGCAGCGTATTTCGGGCCGACAGAACCCCTTGGCGCCCTTTCCCTCCGCCTTGATTCAGGGCGAGCACCTCTATGTTGCGGTCGAGGCC
>CAZNYE010000077.1:0-3257 GCA_964577185.1 uncultured Pseudomonadales bacterium
CTCTTACAACAAACAGAAGGAATGTCCATTCATGGCGCGTATAACCGTTGAAGACTGCTTGGAAAACGTTGATAACCGTTTTGAACTGGTGTTGACGGCAACTCGCAGGGCACGTCAGCTTTCCGAAGAAGGTGCTCGGGCACTCATTCTGACCAAGAATGACAAGCCTACGGTGACCGCGCTCCGCGAAATCGCCGAGGGCCTGATCGATGAAGAAGTGATGGACACCCAGGATCAGTTGATCATGTCTCATCGCGAACAGACGATGCAGGTCACGGCCTCTTACGGGCTTGGAGATGGAACCGGCGACGACCTATAAGTCGTACTTCCATACCCAGCTTGCGACGCGTGCATCGAAGGATTCCGTCGCCGCGCCCACATGCATAGATGCGCTGGCGGATGCCGCCAGCCTGTACCTGCCAAAGGAGCAGGTCACGCAGATTCGTAAGGCGCACGAATTTGCGCAGGCGGCCCACGAGGGCCAATCGCGGCGTACTGGCCATCCCTACATCACACACCCGCTCGCCGTGGCTTCTATCCTCGTGGATATGCACTTGGACCATAAGTGCATTATCGCGGCCCTATTGCATGACGTAGTGGAGGACACGAGAGCGACACAGTCTGCGGTCAATCGCCATTTTGGAAGGGAGGTCGGCCATTTGGTCGAAGCTGTGAGCAAACTTGGGAACATCCACAAGTCACATCACGAAGCCCAGGCAGATAACCTTCAGAAGATGGTTTTCGCAATGGCTCGCGACATCCGAGTCGTGCTGGTGAAGATGGCTGACAGGCTGCACAATATGAGAACCCTCGCCGTCCTGCCCACTGACAAGCGGCGACGTATCGCGGAAGAAACACTTGAGATATATGCCCCGCTCGCCCGCCGCCTCGGCATGCATGGGATCATGGCGGAGCTTGAGGACCTCTGCTTTGAAAACATGCATCCGCTACGCAGCACATGTGTGCGCAGGGCGCGGGAGAAGGTGGCCCTCAATCGTAAATTCGTACTCAAGAAGATCAAAGACCGTCTTGCCAAGGCGATTCGAAACGCCGGAATCAATGCGAAGATCGTCGGTCGCGAGAAGCACCTGTATTCGATTTATCGAAAAATGAAGGATCGACACAAGTCGTTTCGGGAAATCATGGATATGTATGGTGTGCGCATAGTGGTCGATAGCGTTGATGATTGCTACAGAACGCTTGGGGTGGTTCACGGTGAGTACAAGCCCTTCACGGACCGCTTCAAGGACTACGTGGCCATTCCCAAATCGAATGGCTATCAGTCCCTCCACACCACGCTGTTTGGATTGGATTCCATACCAATTGAGGTGCAGATACGCACCCACGAGATGGACGATATTGCCGAGCATGGCATTGCCCGCCACACCAAGTACAGCTTCAATGGCAGTGCTTCTCCTGGCCAGGACTTGTCGGAACGTTGGCTGCAGGAGGTGCTGGAACTGAGGGAGGACACCAAAGGCAATTATGATTTTGTCGAGTCGCTCAAATCGTATCTATTTCCTGAAGAGGTCTATGTCTTTTCCCCGGATGGCGACATCTACACACTGCCAAGCGGCGCATCTCCCATAGACTTCGCCTACGCCGTACACACGGATATAGGCAATACGTGCGTTGCTTGCCGCATCGACCGCGCCCTCGCGCCGCTCAATACCCGCCTCGAGACTGGTCAAACAGTCAATATCATCACTGCGGACAATGCCGCCCCAAGCCCTGACTGGCTCAACTACGTCATCACAAACAAAGCGCGAAGCGGCATTCGTCATGCGCTGCGCACGACCCGTCGGTCGGCGGCCATAGCGCTTGGAACGAAGCTGTTGAATCAGTCGCTTGCGCATGCCAATACCCACATACGGAATTTGGATTTTCGGCGATTGCGCAAGGTGGTGCGCGGGCTCGGATTCCGCAGCGTCAAGGATCTCCTCGCCGCCATAGGTCGTGGTGAGCATACCGGTTATGCTGTGGCGCGTCGGTTGCTTGAGCACAAGGACCCCGATTATTCCGCGGTGCCGGTGGAAATTGCCCAGGCCGTCGGCATTAGTCAGCGCGACCACTTGATTATCAGTTTTGCCCGCTGCTGCTTCCCGGTGCATGGAGATCCAATCGTCGGGCACATTTCCCATCAGCGCGGATTCGTGGTGCACCGCGACAGCTGTCCCAATTTGGTGGAGATCCGACGTCGCGCGGCTGATGAACTGACTCCGGCGAAGTGGGTGGGGTCGCCGGACAATGAGTTTCCAGCGAGCCTGAAATTGGAGGCTGCCAACGACTCGAATGCCCTCTCGGACCTGGCGGTGGCCATGCGACAGGTGGGTGCGAGCATCAAGAGTCTCAAGGTCGAAAATGACACTGAGGAGCACGCTCTGGTGGATATGGAAGTGTCTGTGCGCGGACTCGCACAACTGAATAGATTGATTCGCCGTATTGCTGCGACACCGAGCGTCAAGGAAGTGAGGAGAGCGTTTCGATGAGCATAGAGCGTGAACAGATATTGACAGATACGGCCCCAGCACCTGTGGGCGCCTACTCGCAGGCTATCAAGGCAGGCAATCACATCTACGTGTCGGGCCAGATTCCACTTGTTCCCGGCGAAACAACCCTCGTGAGTGAAGATGTGGAAGCCCAGTTGCGCCAGGTGTTCCAGAACTTGGGCGCGGTCATCGAGGCGGCCGACGCGAGCTTTTCGCGGGTCGTGAAGTTCACCGTCTACTTGCGAGACCTCGCTGACTTTCACACCATGAATCGAATCATGGCTGAATACGTCCCGGAACCCTTTCCCGCAAGAGTCGCCATACAGGCTGCGGCGCTTCCCTTGGGAGCCGCGATTGAAATCGACGCCGTCCTCATCTGCTAAGTAGCCCTCGGGGACCTCTCCATAGACCCTTTTGAATTGCAGAAGACGCCTGTCACCTCGCTCAGGCAGGTGGGTAAGGCGACTGCCGCTCAGCTTGCCCGCCTTGAGATTCACAATTGTCTAGACCTGTTGCTGCATCTTCCCTATAGATGGCAGCCGCGCACGCGCTATCAGCCTTTTCAAGGATTGCGGGCCAATCAAGAATGCCTGGTGCTCGGCAGGGTCGCCCATTCACAGGTGTCGCCCACGGGCAGGCGCAGTTGGGAAGTGCGAATCATTGATGATGAGGCGGCGATCACGCTTCGGTTTTTTCACTACTCCGACTACCAGCTTCGCCAAGTCTCGCTCGGGGCTTGGATGCGCTGCTACGGTCTGGTTCGCATTG
>CAZNYE010000078.1:0-9410 GCA_964577185.1 uncultured Pseudomonadales bacterium
GCAAGTTCCCGGAGAGCAAATACGAGGGGCACTGCTACGCGAACATCGCCGCCGCCTTGGCCGCCACGACTTCCAATGGGCGTGACGAAGCGATGGCCTTTGTCCGGCGAATCGTATTTTCCGCTCTGATTGGCAACGGGGATGCACACCTGAAGAACTGGTCCGTGCTGTACGACGACCCGGTCCGTGCCACGCTCAGCCCCGCCTACGATCTTGTATCTTCGCTCCCATATATCCCGCGAGACGGGCTTGCTCTGGGGTTCGGTGGAAGCAAGAGTTTTCGGCCCTTCGACGATGTGCGCGTAAAGCACTTTGCGAGGGCTGCGCAACTGCCTCTCGAGGCCGTTCGCCGGGGATGCCTTGAGACTGCGGAGCGGACGAAGGACGCGTGGGCTCGGCATGAACAGCGAGACGTGTTGCCACAAAAGATCGACAAAGTGGTTTCAACCCACATGGAGTCAATATTGCTCGACATTTCTGGGTCGATGTCGGCGCGATAACTCTGTCTGGCGTGGAACAAATCTACAAGTCATTGCCGGTTGGGTAGTGTATGGTGCCGAATCTCCGAGTCTAGCAACCATCTTGAAGCATGGACTTTCACCTAGCTAATCTCTTTGAAACAGTTTCCGATGCCGTTCCCGAGCGTCCTGCTGTCATTGCCTTCCATGCGGACGGTAGTGAAGACCACCTGAGTTGGCGTGAATTCGATCAGCGCGCGTCCAAGGTCGCAGGGCTGCTGACATCGGCCGGGCTCTCGCCCTACGCGAAATTCGGCATCTACATGCGCAATCGCGCCGAATACCTGGAAACGCACCACGGCGGATGCAAGGCTCGCGCGATTCCGATCAATGTCAACTATCGCTACCGTGCCGATGAGTTGGTCTACTTGCTCGACAACTCAGATGCCGAAGCTGTGTTCTTTCAGGCCGAATTTCGGGAGCGCATTGAGGAAATACGCGATCGCCTGCCACGCATTAAGCTATACGTACAGGTGGACGATGGTTCAGGCCCGGCACCCGACTGGGCGCTCGACTATGAGCAGGCGCTGGCGGCGGCGGAGCCCATGCCAAGAATCGAGCGGCCCGGCTCGGATGTCTACATGCTCTACACAGGCGGCACCACAGGCATGCCAAAGGGTGTCATGTACGAACAAGGCGGCTTCACGGCAGCCTTTGGGTTTGTCCTGACGCTCAGAGGTTCGCAGCCGGCAACCCAGCTCAGTGAAGTACCAGAGCGCATTCAAGCGCTTGCCGAACTAGAGCCGCCCACCAGAAGCCTGACCGCCTGCCCGCTCATGCACGGTACCGGCATGTGGATCGGACACTTCGCGATCGCCCATCTTGGCGGCGCCACCCTAGCCATGTCGGATGCGCACTTTGATCCCGACTCCCTATGGAAAGTCGTTGAGAAACATGGCGTGACCGACATCATCATAGTCGGCGACGCGTTCGCGATTCCCATGCTGAGAGCGCTCCGCACCGCCAAGAGCGAAGGACGCGCCTATGACATAAGCTCGGTCAGACGCATGATGTCAAGCGGCGTCATGTGGAGCCGGGAAGTGAAGGACGGACTACTCGAATTCGGTGACATGATGCTGATCGATGCCATGGGCTCCTCCGAGGGTGCCATGGGCACGTCAGTGGCCATGCGCGGAATGCCGGCCCAGACCGCCAAGTTTGAGCTCTCCGAAGGCGTCTGCGTGTTCGACGATCAAGATAATCGGGTCGAACCCGGCTCCGATCAAATCGGCATGATTGCGACCTCCGGCATGGTGCCGCTTGGTTACTACAAGGACGAAGTGAAATCAGCCAAGACCTTTCGGGAGATCGACGGAGTGCGCTACAGCTTTCCCGGCGACTTTGCCAAGGTGCGGGCCGACGGCACCATCACCCTGCTCGGACGAGGCAGCAATTGCATCAATACGGGCGGAGAGAAGGTGTTTCCTGAAGAAGTCGAAGAGGCGATCAAGCTCCATGAGTTGGTCCGGGATTGTCTGGTGGTGGGCCTCGATGACGAGCGATTCGGACAGCGCGTGGTGGCCTTGGCGAGCCTTGAGGAAGGCATGAGCCTCAGCGAGGCGGAATTCATCGACCATGCCCGTGACCACCTGGCGGGCTATAAGATTCCGAAACATGTGATCGTCGTCGATTCCGTTCAGCGCGCGGTCAATGGCAAGGCCGACTACGGCTGGGCACACGACACCGCGAAAAAACTGCTGGCCGGTTGACCTAGCTTGATTGCCATGCCAGGACCGCTTCACGGCATACGCGTCATCGACCTCACCAGCATGGTTTCGGGCCCGGCCTGCACCATGCTGCTCGCCGATCAGGGGGCAGATGTCATCAAGGTCGAATCGAAGGAGGGCGACATGGTGCGCAGGATGTCTGCTCGCGAACACGGGATTTCAACCGGGTTCATATCGCTCAATCGCGGCAAGCGATCCTTGGCACTTGATCTCAAGTCCGCGGAGGGGCGATCCGCCCTTAAAGACCTCATACCCACGGCGGACATCTTTGTGCAGAACTTTCGACCCGGTACTATCGAACGAATGGGCTTTGGGGAAGCGCGCGTACGCGAACTTTGTCCAAACATCCTGTATGTGTCGATCAGCGGATTCGGGACAAGCGGACCCTACGCGCATAAGCGCGTCTACGACCCGGTGATCCAAGCGCTCTCGGGACTCGCGGACATTCAAGCGGACCGCGAAACAGGCCGACCGAAAATGGTGCGCACCATCATCCCGGATAAGACCACCGCACTCACGGCGGCGCAAGCGGTGACCGCTGCCCTTTTTGCGCGTGAAAGGACGGGCAAGGGTCAGCATGTGCGCATCGCCATGCTCGATGCCATGATCGCCTACCTTTGGCCGGAAGGCTTGGTGGGACATACGCTTGTGGGCCAGGAAGTCCAAGGCTCTCGTGCGCAGTTCGCGCAGGACCTTGTGTTCGAGACGCTCGACGGCTATATCACGGCGGGGACCGTGTCCGATATTGAATGGCAAGGTCTGTGTCGTGCCATCGAGCGCCCAGAATGGCTTGAGGACGAGCGATTCAACACACCCTCGGCGCGCATCAAGAATGCTCCGGTGCGCGTAGATATGCTG
This sequence comes from uncultured Pseudomonadales bacterium, assembly GCA_964577185.1. Classification (GTDB taxonomy): domain Bacteria; phylum Pseudomonadota; class Gammaproteobacteria; order Pseudomonadales; family Azotimanducaceae; genus Azotimanducus. The sequence goes on from CAZNYE010000078.1 coordinate 3,104, forward strand.
CAGGAGGTATTGCGTCATCGAACTTCCGCCGTGTGGTTGCGACTGCTTGACGAGAACGGTGTGCCCTGTGCACCGGTGCTGCGACGCGAAGAAGTCTATTTGCACGAACAGGTCAAAGCCAACGGTCTGATGCGCGAGTTTGATCATCCGGTGGTCGGGCGGGTACGGCAGCCGCGGCCAGCGGCTCGCTTTGACAAGACGCCCGAAGGGATTGCCGGCCCAGCACCAGCACTTGGAGAACACAATCGCGAAATCTTGGAATCGCTCGGTTACGAGGCCGATCGCATAGAGGTGCTTTGCGGGTAGGCAGGGCACCGCCTGAATATATCCAATAGCAAGGTAAGAAAGGAACAAACCTATGGCAATGCAACGCACGCCACTCTTGATGTCCACGCTCTTGGAAAACGGTGCGCGGGTGGCACCGAAAAACGAGATTGTGTCGGCCACCGGCTCAGGCACAAAGCGCCTCAGTTATTCTGAGGTACGCGGCCGCGCCCATCAACTCGCACACGCCCTCAAGGCGGTCGGCGTACAGCAGGGCGATCGGGTCGGCACCTTTCTCTGGAACGACCATCGTCATCTTGAGTGCTACCACGCCATCTGCAGCATGGGCGCGGTGATGCACACCATCAATATTCGCCTTGGGCCGGCTGACCTCAAGTACATCATCAACCATGCCCAAGACAGCGTGATCATTGCCGGTTCGGACATCATCGGATTGCTCGAACCCATTGCTGCCGAGCTCAAGACAGTTCGAAAAGTCATCATCGCCGTCGACGAGGGCTTTGAAGATTGCACCACCAGCCTTCCCGACACCGAAGACTACGAAACTTTCATTGCCGGGCATCCAGACAAATTTGAGTGGCCAATCATCGATGAGAATTCGCCGCTCGGACTCTGCTACACCAGCGGCACCACAGGCAATCCCAAGGGTGTCGAGTACGAACACAGGTCGCAGTACCTGCACACCCTGACGCAATGCCTCACGGATGCCATGTCGCTTTCGGCATCTGATTGCATCCTTGGCATAGTGCCGATGTTTCATGCTCTTGGCTGGGGTTTGCCCTATGCGGCCACCATGCTTGGTAGCAAACAGGTGATGCCGAGCCGCTACATGACACCGGAGAGCCTGTGTCGATTGATGGCCGATGAGCGGGTGACCATCTCCGCAGGCGTGCCCACCATTTGGCAAGGCGTGAAGGCAGCCGTCGAAGCAAACCCAAACGCCTATGATTTTTCCGCACTTGAGCGAGTGACTTGCGGCGGTTCTGCCCCCCCACCCTCACTCATCAAGTGGTATTGGCATGAACTCGGCGTCGAGATGATTCAGGGCTGGGGCATGACGGAAACCTCGCCGCTGGCCACACTCTCGCGCTTTTCCATGAAGTATCAAGATAAGGACTTAAGCGACGAGGAGCGATTCGCCAACATGTGCAAGGCCGGCCAGATCATGCCGGGATTGGAGGTCGAGATATTCGACGATACCTTCAATCCGCTTCCGCACGACGGCAAGTCGGTGGGCGAGATTCTCATACGCGGACCCTGGATCTGTTCCGAGTATTACAACAACCCGCAGCCCGACAAGTTCCATGGAGAGTGGCTGATCACCGGCGATGTGGGCATGATCGATGAGGAGCAATACCTGGTCATCAACGACCGCTCCAAGGATCTGGTCAAGAGCGGCGGGGAGTGGATCTCGTCGGTGGATCTTGAGAATCACATAGTCGCGCTCGAAGGTGTCGCGCAGGCCTGCGTGGTCGCCGCGCCGCATCCGAAGTGGGACGAGCGTCCAGTCGCCTTGGTTGTGCAATCCGAGGAAGGTTCGGTAACTCCTGAGCAGATCATCACGCACTGCGCGACCAAGTTCGCGAAGTGGCAGCTACCCGATGATGTGTTGTTTGTGGATTCGGTGCCGCTCACCTCGACAGGGAAAATGGACAAGAAGGTGGTGCGCGCAAAGCTGAGTGAGCAAGGGTACGTGCTACCGGACTTGCGAAGCTCGTAGTTAGTTCATCACTCTTGGACGACGCGAAATCCCGCACGCAGGTAGTGAGCGCGGACAATCCTTCTATTCAAGATCGGCATCACGACAAAAAAACCGTTTAGAGTGAGGAAGCTCATAATGGCCATGACCCACATGCCCTTGCCCAGGTAGTAGAGGAATCCGAATAGAAGGCACCAGAGCCAGTGCAGCGGTCCAAGCGCAACCATCTGTTCCCCGCTCATGGAATGCTCGACGATCACGAGGGAATCTCATCGTCCATGTGAACTGATTGGTGGCATTGTAAAAGCAATGGGGCAACTCCTAGCCTTTGGCAGTTCCGCCTACTGTGGTAGTCTTTCCCGAACATATCTGTTGACGTTGGTTGTGTTCAAGAACCCGTTTCGGGCCGGCCTTGGGTATATCCCGCCCTACATGGCAGGTCGGGACAGGGAACTCTCGCATCTCCGAAAGTGCTTGCAGGCGGCCGTAAACGGCGATGAGCCAAACGTTGTACTGATGGTGGGTCCGCGCGGATGCGGAAAGACCGCACTCTTGAATTGGACCGAGGAGTATGTGCAGAAGCACTTTACGAACCGCATACACACCTATTTCAGATCGAAGGAAATCCCGCACACGCAAGATGCATTCGCACTGAAGATTCTTGAAGATGTCTACGAGTACGACCCGCCGCAGAAGAGGGTCGGTGAAGGAAAGGTTGTCGGTGTCGGTGGCTCGGTCGAATGGGGGTCTTCTAAACTTCGAGGCGTTCAGGGAAAGCTTCGTGACATAAGTCAATCTCAACCACTTGCCATACTTGTTGATGAACTCGCTGCCACGCACCCTGAAGGTGTCAGTGCGCTATTCAACGTCGCGCAATTCCTTCAAAACAAATCAAAGCATGTCCTCACGGTGGCCGCGGGCACACCGAAAGCGATTGATCTCATACGAAATTCCGATCCGACTTTCTATGACAAGTCAACGAAACTCGATATCGGCCTCATATCGAAGGAAGCAACGCGCTTGGCCATCGAAAAGCCCCTGCGCGAAAATGGCGCCACCATCGACGCTTCGGTCTTGGATGCGGTGTTCGACGATACAGAGGGCTATCCCTTATTTGTGACCTACTGGGCTGAAGCGCTCGCCGACCGAGCAATCCTTTCCGATGCCGCGCATATCGAGATGTCACATTTTTCCGACGTGCGCGAGCAGGTCGCTCGCAAGAAGACGGGCGTGTACAAAACCCGTGCAAACGATTGGGAAGATGAAGACGTGTTCGTTCTCAATGATGTCCTGACCGAAACCGAAGCGCAAAGACGCACCCACTCGCTCACAGCCTACGGCTTGAAGAAGGTTGTTGAGCGAGTCTTTGATGCGCATGGCCGAGATACGAGCGATGTCACGGCATTCCGAGACAAAATTCTCCACACGGGATTCTTGTGGGAGCCTATGGAAGCTGACCATCTCATTCTCGGCTTACCGAGTTTCGCGAACTACGTCATGGACCGTGTGCGGGGAGAATCGCAATGGTCGGTTAATGGATGAACCAGTCGATGAAAGGCTGAGTGCCTAAAACCGTCGACCGAACAGCCCGCCTGTTTCCGTGGCATCGGTCAACTTGGTGGGTAGCACGTAATCGCGAACATCAAAACCATTTTGATAGCCGGCTTCTGGCAGAACATCAGAGTTCATGGTGACGATGTCCTCCCTTTCATGAATGTCATCGCTTAAAGCGCGGGCCAACCGGGTACGCTCAATGTCCAGTTCTGCGGTGGATCGTTCAAGGTCTTCTGCCGCGGTTAGGCGCTGACGCAAATTCTCTATTTCTCCCTGTGCCCGCCCAAGCCCTTCGCGCATGGCGGTATATTGTTCCAGCGCACCGCCGGAACGCAGGATTTCCATGATCTGCTGCCGACGAATGTTTAGGTCAAGTTGTTCTTTTTCGCGCTGCTGTATCCTTTGTGATGCCGATGTGATCTCTGCTCCGAGGTGAGGAGAGCGACGGTTTTCCACAATGGTGCGGTGAAAGATTCTTGCATCGTCCAATCGGCGGCACACCATATCTGGAAGCAGGACCCCTGCTTCTTCATAGAGCCTGATGAGATCGTCCGGCTTGGGTTCTTGTTCTTCGGTCAGAGATTCTTCCAACTCCCCGACCAATCGGCTGTCAAGGAAATTCTCTTCCCCAAGCTCGTTGATCCTTCCGGTAATCTCATTCGCTTCCGATTGGAGCTCCTGGTACCCCGGGATGACTTGGAATGCTTCGAGCTGGGCGGCAAATCCAAGAGACTTACGTTCGGCAACTGCGAGTTGGGTCCTCAAATCCGCTGATCGCCCGACAAACCTGCCCAAATCACCGGATCGCGCCGCCTTTGCCAAGCCCTTGATGATCTTCTCCTTATCTTTCAAACCCTGCAGATTGCTTGAAATCCGCCAATTCAGTCCGAGCAAGAAAGAAATCGCCACTTGCTGATCCCAAGGCTGTTGTTGCCCTGAGTTCTTGACAGGCGTATGGAAACCTCCACTCTCTTGTCGTCTCGCAAAGTAGGAAAAAAGGGATCGAAAGCTGGGAGCGTGTTTTGCACAAGGGTCTGGAGATTCCGCAATTCCAAACCAACATGTGCCAAGACTGGTTTTCCAGTGTTCATTTGAAATCTCGTAGCACCCGCGCTGCTTTACAAGTTTTGGTGAAATAGGCAGAGCGTCCACTGAACCGGAGATTTCGAGCTTGCTTGGTTTCTTGCCGGTGCGGGCGACGGTCACCTCGCCGTCACCGATGTCCATCCCTATAGTGAACGTCGAGTTGATCAACTGACTAGAACGGGCGATGCTGTCCTTGGGGGTGTTTGCCCCGCAAAGAAAGTGAATCAACTCCACGAGGCTCGTTTTCCCGGCACCATTGCGCGATTGGCGGTCCGAAGCGCCCTCGCTCTTGTCAGCGAGCAGAATATTCAGTCCCGGATTGAACGTGAGCGCTTTGAACGATGCGAGGTCGCTACCTATATTTCGAATCACAATGCGGCCCTCGAAACCAATCCGCGTCTCATCTCTACCGCTCCGATCATGAACAGGAAGTCGAGGGTCAAAACGAACCAGTCGTAGCTGATCGGTGCCTCCGGAGCTGCAATTGTGCGCCGCGCACGGAGCGCGTCCCAAAGACTTGAAACAGTCATTGGCTCGCGCAGGATTCCCAACAACTCTCCGCCAATGCCAATAATCGCACGCTCCGCTCGTATGTGTTTGGTCGGCAGAATCATGGCTCTACCACGTCTCCTTCATCGGGATCTTCAAAGATGTCACAACGATCAAAGAAGTACATCAGGACGGACATGGCGGCCGCTTGTCGTTTAGGCTCGCCAGAGACGCCTGCGAACTCTTGAAGGCCTCCAAGGATTTCATCAGGCGTAAGGTCGCTCGCAGACAGTTGAGCGTAACGCTGCCGGAACGCCTCGGCAATTCTTTCGCCGAGTTCAACGTTTACTCCTCTCGAGAAGTAAAAGTCAACCATCCGAACTTTCAATCGCCCAACCTTCAATAGCTCGCGTGCGTATTTGGACAGGGCGTTCTTCTCAAGTTTCAGTTCGGAGGGCGGCGCGAGCATATCGTCGTCTATATCCGGCTCGCGACTTTCCAGTGACGTGATCACAGGTTCAAGATCTTCAAGTGTGATTGAGCGCATGGTGTCCATCGTTGGCACAAAGCCAAACATCTGCTGCTTTGCGTAGACTGTCAGTTCAGAAAATATCTCCAGTAGATTCGGCTGAGTCCATATTTCGATGTCAATGTCTGGGTACTGCCCTTTCTTGGTGTCGATGCAATCCAAAACCACACAGGAAGCCCTCGTTTGTCGTTGTGCACGAACACCCATCTCCTCATGAAATCGGGCCATTCTCCGACCGCACCATCAAGGTCAGAGTTGATTTTGTCAATCACCTTATTGGCGACCATGGAGTCAGGCGCGTAGCACTGGAAAATCGTTCCCGTGCTAATTCTCCGTCCATCGCACTTCCAATCCCCCTGACTCCCGTAAGCTCGAACAGCCTCGAAATCGCTGCCCCAAGCATACCCTGCCAGCTTCACAAACCAATCTTGAAAAGCCATTCCCTTCTTCCTGAGAAAGGCGTTTTCGAAATTTAGCAAGTAAAGTGCTTCCGACATGGAGTCTATTGGGGCACTAGTCATCAAACCCTCGGCAATCCCAATTCCACGAGGTATTGGTTGTGTTCGTCTGCAAGCTCGTGCACTCTCTTATCGATTTCCTTCAACTCATAGTGAACCGCCTGTAGGTCAATCTCCGGCTCTGGCTCCGCAGTGCTGACGTAACGC
>CAZNYE010000079.1:0-4050 GCA_964577185.1 uncultured Pseudomonadales bacterium
GAGTCCACTGCCCGCGATGACATCAAATCCCTCGCATCCCCAGACCATGACCAGGTCCAGGCAGGCGTCGCGAGTTCCGGACGTGGGTGGCGGGCCGAGCACTTCAATGGCCACATTTGGCAGATTGGAATCGATATCGGCCCATGATTGGTGTGGATTTGGCACAAGCGCGCCACCGCCGACATCGGGAACATCTTTTGCGAGGGCCAGAAATATCTGCTCGCGGGTGAGCTCGAAATTGAATCCTCCCTTGACATTGGCAAGCACGATTCCGTCATATCCGAACTTCACCTCGACGATTTCGGTGATGCCGTTTTCGGCGCACAGGTCCACTTCAGATTGCCGCACACGCCGGGAAGAATTGGTGATATCCGGATACTGGACACCCGCTCCGGAACAAAACAATTTGAATCCTCCCCCCGATCCCGTGGACTCAATCTTGGGAGTCTTGAAGTCTGTTGCGCGCCCGAAGCGCTCCGCGACCACCGTCGAGAAGGGATACACCGTGGAGGAACCAACGATGCTGATGTAGTCGCGCGCGGCTTGGGCTCGCGCAGAATCAATAAGCCAGGGAGAGGCCAATAGCAGCGCGCACAACACACAAGCGGGGAACGGCTTTGTCATTGCTTCTCCCGATGGAAAGAGTAAGGGGTGAACAGCCGTCATCCTGCCAACTATGTGTGACAGATTTGTGAAAGTCACAGGCAGTCCCCGCGCTATCGTCTAGTGAATGATCGCGAGACGTGCGTTACAGCAATTGCTTGAGTTGGTAGAGTGCTGAAGTTTGCTGACTGACGAAAGGTTTATGAGTCGCTTGATTCCGTTTGGATTCCTCATTGTCGGCATGTGTGGGTGCACGCGGGAGCCTGAATTTGCCGAGCATGTCTTCATTGGCGGAAGCATCTATACGGCGGACCGCGAGCGGAGCATTGTCAGCGCAATGGCCGTCAGAGAAGATCGAGTCGTATACCTCGGCGAGGATCAAGGCGCGACTTCATATATTGGTGATTCGACTCGTGTGCATGAACTCTCTGGAGCCACCGTCTTGCCCGGATTGCATGACATGCACATTCATGCGCTTGCCATAGTGCCCCGACCTGGCTGTGACCTCGACAGCGTGCCCATGACACTCTTGGAGATTTCTCACTTTGTTGGCGCCTGCATTGACGAACAGGCGCTGGCCGAGGGTGAGTGGCTCAACGTGACTCAATGGAGTTTCTCAAACGGAAATCAGCCTGATGAGGAACTCAGGACGATTCGCCAAGCCCTTGACCGAGGCGCACCGCGTCATCCGGTCATGCTGTGGGGCAACGACGGCCATCACGGAGCGGCGAATTCTCTTGCCTTGGCACAGGCTCGCAACCTAGCTGGGGAAGTTGTGGGCATTTCTGCGCAATCCCTAGCCACTGATTTTGTCCAATTCGCAGAGACCATAGGTGTCGATGATCGCGGCGAGCCCAACGGAGAGATCAAGGAGACCGCGCGAGGCCTCATCAGGCCGCTGGATCAGGAACTGTTTGGGCCGCTTGCCGTCGAGGAAGTGCCGAAGATTGGCGAACTATTGGCCGCGCGGGGGATCACATCGATCATGGATGCATCGCTCCCGCCGGAACAGCTTGCCCTCTTCAGGCCGCTTGCCGAGAGAGGAGAATTGACTTACAGGCTTGCCGTGGCCCTGTATTCGAGCCCTTCGAACTATATGCGAGAGGATGGGAGTTTCGACGCAGTTTCCATGGTTGAGGCACTCAAAGCAGTGCGCGAGGAATACAAGGAAGTGCCTCAAATCCATGCCAACTTCGCGAAGATTTTTATTGATGGTGTCATTGAGGGGAATCCCTTCAACGTCCCTCCTACCCTGGGGAACGCCGCGACGCTCGAACCATATAGGCAGCCAAGATTCAGGCTCGATGCCGGAAGCCATGAGCTTGAGATTCTCGGCTACGTGAATCCAGAAAGCGCTCCCTGCCGTGCAGTCCGCCACTCGTTGGATGAGTTGTCACAGATAGAGGTTGGCGCGTTCCGGTCCGAACACGGGTTCTTTCCTAGGCAGTGTCGGCAGAGCCGTGGTGTGCTTGAACATCCAGAAGAGGTTATTCGTGACTATATGCGCGAGCTCGACGCGGTCGGGTTCAATATCCACGCCCACGTCATAGGTGACCGAGCGCTCAGAGTCGCAGTCGACTCGTTTGAAGCGCTCAGACAGGCCAATGGAGATACCGGCAATCGTCATAGCCTGGCTCACGTTCAACTGGTGCATCCAGGCGATTATGCACGGGTTGGCACACTCGGTCTCTATCTTGCCTTCACCTATGCCTGGATCACCACGGATCTCGCCTACGACCTGACCGTCATTCCCTTCATCGACCAGGTGGAAAGTTTGGAGGAGCTCTATGATGAACAGAGCTACTATTTTCAGAATGCCTATCCGGTGGCGGGGTTGAAGGAAGCTGGCGCGGTGTTGGTCGCCGGCAGCGATGCCCCGGTAGATTCCCGCGACCCGCGGCCATTTGTGAATATTGAACAAGCCATCACCCGCGCGGGTGAGGACGGACATGTGTTGAACCAAGCGCACGCCGTCGATCTGTTCGAGGCGCTAGACGCCTACACCATTCACGGGGCACGTCTTTTTGGCCACGCCGAGGAGACGGGCTCTCTGGTAGTAGGCAAGCTCGCGGATCTTGCGGTGCTTGATCGGGATCTCTTCGAACTGGTTGAACAGGGTCGGGCCGACGAGATCTCTGAGACCAGTGTGACTATGACGATGCTTGAAGGAAAGGTGGTGTTTGAAAGGAAGTAGACTGCGACATTGCTTATGTTCAGGAGGTGAATATGAATACGGGGAGATGCCTCTGCGGCACCGTAGAGTTTGAGGTCGAAGGCGTTGAGACGGAGATTCACGCCTGCCACTGCTCCATGTGTCGTCGCTGGAACGGTGGTCCCGCATTGGCAGCGGGTGTGGAATCGGTGCGTTTCACTGGTGAGGAACACATAGAACGCTATGCCTCGTCGGAGTGGGCGGAACGCGGGTTTTGCCGAAAGTGTGGCTCCAATTTGTTTTATTTGTTGAAGCCGTCCAGGTACATCATGTGGATAGGCGCGTTCGATGACGCGGAGCAATTCAGATTGGTTGGGGAAATCTGCCTTGACGATAAGCCAAGCACTTATGACTTCGCGGGTGACCATCCACGACACGCCGGACTTCCGTTTTCGTGACCGGCATGGGGTTGGTTGGCCAGCAATCCCGGCTAGGCCATCGAAGTCAATGATTCTAGGGGATTGAAAAAAAAAAGTGTTCGTAGACTCTCCGATGGAAAACAGTATCATGCGCGTGGTTGTGCAGACTTGGTGTGGGGAATCATGTCCAAGACTCTGTTTCGCAAGATGCTCAGCGCCCCTGGGCTGCTCGGCCTGGTTCGGCGCTGTTTCGGGCGCGCACCGGGGGTGCTGGAACCCCTCGACACCTTCTGAACAATAGCCGAACGGTTCATGCCGGGACATCGCGTACGGCATCCCATGTGGAGTGCTGCGTGTCCCGGCAAATTGTCGTTGCCGTCAAGTCATTTTTGATCCACTTGACTAGGACGGATCATTTGGATCGCTGCGCTCTTTGGGGCTGCCCAAAACCTTGCTTTCCCGACATAGCCTTGGATCAGGAACTACAAGCACTCGATTCTTCATTTGCGCAGAGATATTCGACCGATCAAGCGTTTCCGACAAGTGAAACGCTGGAGCCTCTGAGCTGTTTCCGTGATGATAATGTGAGCTTGAAGTTCCCCGCCTATCGTTACTCATGCAACCTTTCTCCAGCCTTCAAAGCCGCGATGGTCCTGAATTGCAACTTGTCTCTGTTGTGCTTTGTCTGATTCTCGCGTGTGCTTGACGATCAGCCTCTGAGCGAGATTAGTGTTCCGGCACTCATGCACTTTCCTAAGGCGATGACCTCGAAGTCGTCACAGAACATGTGCAAGAGATTAACGAGGTTCCAAGCCCCAGAAGTGGACCCTCCTGATGTGGACAAAATTTAGGATAACTTGTGGACGGGTTCAAGCA
>CAZNYE010000080.1:0-2943 GCA_964577185.1 uncultured Pseudomonadales bacterium
GCATAGGCCTGCCAGTCCCGCAATTGTCGAATTTGACCGTCGATTTCACCAAGCCGTTTCCAGAGGCGGCGTGCGCGGGGCTCAGGGAGCATCCTCAGGGTGTCACCGCACTGGTGGCGCAGGTCGCTCGCCTTGCCAAGGTGGCCAAGCTCAATCTGCTCGGTCAATGCCTGTTCTTGCGCCTCGAAGTTCATCAGCAACTGTTCTTCAATGGACTGAACTTTGAGCGCATACGCCTGATAAGCCTCGAGCCAAGATTCCACTTGCTCCTTGAGGGCGAGATGTGCGCTGTCCACCGCGTGTTCGAGAGCCTTGTGATTGCGCTTTAGGCGCCGATGAGTCCGCGCGAGTCTCTGCGCGTCGTTCCAGAGCCTTCGATGGTCCTCCAAGCTCTGCGGTGGTGGCATCTGCGCGGGAATGTTCGCGACTGCCTCGCGAATTTGTCCGAGCGTCTCTTCATCTAGGCTCGGAGCAGCGTGCCTGGAAGGAGTCACATCTTGCTTGGGTGCGGGTGGAGCGCTTTCTGTTTCGCCTCCATGAACCAGGCGCTCGTGGGCGATACGCGACTCCACGCGCTGGAACGCCTGAGAATAGTGATCGGCGGCGCTTAGTCTGGGAGATTCATCATTGAGCTGCGGAGCGCTTTCGAGCGCATGCATACGCGCCAGTTCACACTCCTGCCATTCCTGCTGAATAATCTTCAGTCGAGGTGTGAACGTCCTATCCATGGGCATTTCGGAAAGTTCCGAGAGCCGCCCGGCAACATCCTCTGCGCGTGCGTCGGCTTCTTCAAGTGTGCGGCGTGAAGCGCGGATGCGTGCGAGTCGGGTTCGTGCGGTCCGAAACACGCTCTTGTCGTGATTCTTTGCTTCGTTTGCGATGGTGGTAAGGGGGGACTCATTCATCACCCGGTCGGCGGCGGCACGGCGCACACCCGAAAAAGCCGCTTGGCAGGCCAGACCGACCAGTTGTTCTTCCGCCAGGCCGTCGAGCATGGCCTGCACCCGTTCGGCATCTCTTGAAGCGCGGATATAGGCGAGTCTTACTTCGGGAGACTCAAGCAGAGGCTCATGCTCCTGATCTTGGTTGGGAACCATGAGGCGAACAATGGAATCTGCCGCCGCCTGCGCGATGTCTGGGACATCTTCAAGCAGGTTGGTCAGAGACGGTATGTCGTCGAGCTTTGCGATCGCCGCAAGACGAATTGGTTGATCGTAGGTGTCGCCTTGTGTGGCCACGAGGATGAGGTCATTGCGATAGATCCGCACATCGCTTTCTTCGAGCGACTCAATACGCGAGGCGACCGCTTCCGTTGAGTCTCCGCTCAAGTTCAACCGGTTGCGGAATCTTCTCGATACCATGATAAAACCATTTTCGCACGCCCTTCGGTATGATGCTCGATGCTTGGGGCTGAATCTTTGCGATAGATCGATAGATCATCGAGAACGCGATGGCGGCCCTCGGTGAAGAGGATCAGCGAATGGAACATCTCAGTGGATTTTTCTCTCAGCGATGAACAAAAGTTGCTTCAGGACAGCTTGGAGCGATTCATACAAAATGACTATCAGTTTGAAACCCGTCAGGCGATAGTCGCATCCGCCGAGGGTATGCGTCTTGAGAATTGGCGCACCTTCGCCGAGCTTGGCTGGCTTGGAATGATGTTTGATGAATCTGACGGTGGCTATGGCGGAACCGCGGTGGATGCCATGGTCATCATGGAACAGGTGGGTAAGGGTTTGATTGTTGAACCATTCCTTTCGAGCCTTGTGCTTGCCGGCGGCCTCGTACGCGGGGCTGGCAATGACAGTCAGAAACAGCAGTGGCTGAGCGCCATGATTGAAGGCGAGAAGCTCGGCGCGTTCGCCTTTGTCGAGCCGGAATCACGTTTTGACCTCAACCACGTATCCACCAGCGCTGAAGCCGCAAATGGCGGATTTCGTTTGAACGGTCGCAAAGCCGTGGTGCTGAACGCACAGAATTCAGATTTCCTGGTGGTCAGTGCGCGCACCGGTGGCGAGAAACGAGACGCTGAGGGCATCAGTCTGTTTGTGGTGCAAACGGACTCGACGGGTGTCACTCGCCAGGACTATCTCACGGTTGATGGCGGACGCGCCTCGGAAGTGACTTTCGAACATGTGGAGCTTGGCTCCGAGGCGTTGCTCGGAGAACTTGGCGAGGCATCGACGGTGATCGAGCAAATCATTGATGAGGCCATACTCGCCGTCGGCGCCGAAGCCGTGGGGGCCATGGAAGTGCTTTACAAGGCGACGGTCGAGTATTCCAAGCAACGAGAGCAGTTCGGTGTGCCCATTGGTTCATTCCAGGTTTTGCAGCACCGCATGGTGGATATGTTCATTGCGCACGAGCAAGCCAAGTCTCTCATGTACATGGCGGCCATTCGGCTTGACGAGGATGATCCGATTGAGGCCAAAAAGGCGGCTTCGGCGTTCAAGGTGCAGGTGGGTAGGTCCGGCCGTGTGGTCGGGCAGGGTGCGGTGCAAATCCATGGCGGCATGGGGATGACTGATGAACTCAACATTGGTCACTATTTCAAGCGACTCACTGTCATAGATACGCTGTTCGGCAACGTGGATCATCACCTCAAGCGCTTCGCTGCCCTGTCCTGAAATCGTGCCTCGTTGGGAGCACTCATCGGAACCAGATGTTCCAGATTGGTTTTGGCGTGCCGTGGACAGGCCTTCAACAGAACATTCGGTCATGGTAGACGAGTATGAAATCGCCTATCGAACCTGGGGGGACGCATCCAAACCACCACTACTCCTGATTCACGGAATGATGGCGCATTCCCGTTGGTGGGATTTCATCGCGCCGCAGCTCATTGACGCCTACTATGTGGCCGCAATGGATCTCGGCGGTATGGGCGATTCCGACTTCCGTTATGAATATTCGGGCGAGACTTACGTCGATGAAATACGCGCGGTG
>CAZNYE010000081.1:0-2232 GCA_964577185.1 uncultured Pseudomonadales bacterium
GGATAGGCCACCTCGAATTGTTCATCCGCTATGGGCTCATTCAGACGACGGTTACCGAAGTGCACAAAAGATCGATTTCCCAGCACATCTTCAACAAAGAGACTCGTGAGTGCGGATTGATCAAAAACCAGGTCGATGCGAAGAAATTCGGCATCTTCTGCGAGCGGAAACAGTGAAAACACTTGGGCGTTTTCCTCTGGCCGCGGTGTCAGTTGCACATCAAATTGCTCAGCGAGGCGATGACCACCCCTAAGAATCACGCCCGCGGGCGTCGAATTGAGCACCTCTTCAAGGTCCCGCTCGGTAACTTGTGCCAAATCCTGCTCGTACAAATAGACAGCCGTGTCGTCGGTGTACACAATCAATGGGAAAGGCTCGAACGTCTGCCAAAAGAACCTGTCGGGATGCCTTAGGTGGAGCACGCCTTCTGAATTTTCAAGGATCTGACCGTTTTCCGCCTCAACACGTTGATTGAAGTTCGCTGAGAAGGACTGCATTTGACCGAGCCGTTGGGAAAGTGCCTCGGTCGCATTCGCATAGTCCGCACCCGTGCGGCTAACGCCAGGGGTCAGCGCCAATAGGGCAAGGATGCCGAAGCTCCGAATTCTCGCCCGACGGTGCCAACATCCTGGAGCGACCTGGCGGCAAGCGGTCGAGTTCTTACGGTCCACGAGGCGGATCCAGTACCTCACGGGTATTGTCATGACTCGGCGCGCTGACAATTCCAGCGCGCTCCATGGCGTCCATGATGTTCGCCGCACGGTTGTAGCCGATTCGAAATTGTCGTTGAATCAACGAGATTGAGGCGCGCCTTGTTTCACGAACGAGATCTACCGCGGGAGCGAAATACTCATCCTGTCCGTCCGTTTCCTCCGTACCAGCCAAGGACTCTTCGTCTGGATCTTCAATCGGCTCGGTAACTTCAGAGACATACTCGGGCTCTCCCTTTCTTCGCCAGTCCTCAACCACACGCGCTACCTCTTGGTCAGTGACGAATGCGCCATGCAGGCGCTCTGCATTCTGACCCCTGAAGCGGAACAGCATGTCGCCGCGACCAAGTAGTTGCTCAGCGCCGATCTGGTCGAGCACGACCATGGAATCAACTTTCTGCGACACCTGGAAGCTGATTCGCGTTGCGATATTTGCCTTGATGAGCCCGGTGATCACGTCCTTTGAAGGCCTTTGCGTGGCCAGCACCAGATGGATACCTGCGGCTCGCGCCTTGGCAGAAAGCCGAGCGATCGGCTCTTCGACCTGTTTTCTGACGCTTGCCATCATATCGGCGAACTCGTCGATTACCAGCAGAATATTGGGAACCCGCTGGTGCGAATGCGCTTCCCCTAAATTTTTAAGCTCCTCGGCATCAAGCTTGCCAATGCGCTCGTTGTAGCCCGAGAGAGACCGAACGCCGAGCTCGTTCATGAGCTTATAACGCCTGTCCATCTCTTCCGTGCACCAGCGAAGCGCCCTTACCGTGTCGGGCATTTCAGTAATCACCGGGGTGAGCAGGTGCGGGATGTCTTGATACACAGAAAGTTCAACCATCTTCGGATCTATCAAAATGATGCGCACCTGCGCTGGGCTGGCCCTATACAGGATGCTCAGCAGCATGGCGTTGATGGCCACTGACTTACCCGCGCCAGTCGTTCCAGCCATGAGCAAATGCGGCATGTCCGCTATGTCCGCAACCCGAGTCTCGCCCTTGGTGTCTTTGCCAAGGGCGATCAGTAATGGTGACTTGTGCTTCTTGAATTCTGGCGAAGAAAGAAGCGTGCGCAAACGTATGACCTCGCGCTTGACATTCGGCAATTCAATTCCCACGAAGGTCTTGCCTTCAATGACATCCACGACGCGAACGCTTTGAACAGCCAGGGAGCGCGCCAGGTCTCGCTGCAGGTTGCGCAGTGTGACGCTCTTCAGGCCAGGTGCAAGCTCCAGCTCATAACGTGTAATCACCGGCCCCTGTACGACGTTTCTTACCTCGGCTTCTATTCCGAACTCCTGCAGCTTGCTCTCCAAGAGCGAGGACATGGCTTGCAGGGATTCATCATCGTATTCCACGCCATCCCCTGATTCCACCCGGTCGAGCATGTCTAGAGTCGGCATTTCTTCCACGGACTGGGATTCGATAAGGGTTCCCTGAACCGGAACCGTCTTGGACGGACTTGGCTTGCTAATGTTCGGTTTCCCGGAATCACTCCCCAAGGTGGGCTCGCTACGCAGCCTCTGTCC
>CAZNYE010000082.1:0-6394 GCA_964577185.1 uncultured Pseudomonadales bacterium
TCATCGTCCCCTTGGTGCTCTTGGCGAGCCTAGCGAGCAACTCGATGCCGTTCATTGCGAGTGGTGTGTTGGAAGTGGCAGGGCTTGTCTTCGCCGCTCAAGCATGGCTTCTTGACGGGCTCGGGAACCTTCCTCCGCTGCGCGTCGCGACCATCAACGCGCCGCTGGCTGTGGCTTGCCTAGTGGCGTTTCTGTGTGTCTTCTACCCGAGCAGGCTGTCACTGCGATTGCTGTTGGTGTCGCCGGGGGTGCTCTTTGTGCTGGTGCTCATGCCGTCTTCCGAACGCCTTTCGCCAGGCGAGTATCGAGTCACCTTGCTCGATGTTGGTCAGGGCTTATCCGTGTTTGTCGAGACCCGCAATAGGAGCTTGCTCTACGATGCCGGTGCGAGATATCCAGATGGTTTTGATCTTGGCGAGTCTGTGGTTGTACCTGCTGTTCGCGCCTCGGGGAAGCAGCATGTGGACAGGTTTATTGTCAGCCATTGGGACAATGATCATGCCGGGGGAGCGATGTCTGTCCTTGAACAGCTTGAGCCACGCTCCTTGATACTTGCGGTGGATGGGGTTGAAGCCTTTCCGCTTGGCGATTCGGTGCTGCGCAGTCAGGCTATCCATACTTGTCGTGCCGGCGACACATGGACTTGGGACCAAGTGCAATTCACGCTGCTTCATCCTGATCCCGCGGACATGGGCTGGCGCAAGTCGAACGACCTCTCCTGCGTGCTTCGTATTGACAACGGAACACACGCCGTGCTCCTGCCCGGCGATATTTCTCAATCGGTGGAATTCAGGATCATGGCTCGAGTGAAACCTGTGCACCTGTTGCTGGCGCCACACCATGGCAGTCGAAGTTCTTCGTCCTTGAGCTTGCTGCGCAGATTGCGTCCGCGGTTGGTGCTGGTGAGCTGTGGGTTTCAGAATAGCTTCGGGCATCCGCACGCAGATAGGGTCGCAGCTTGGCACTCAATCGGGGCAAGTGTCGCGAGCACAGCAACACAAGGCGCCTTGACCTGGAGTTCAACCCAACCGCACAAGGTCGAGCGGTCGCGAACGCGGAGGAATGCCTATTGGAGATTGGTGCTTGACGGGGAGCATCGTTAACCGAGCTTGCGCAAAATGTCTCGGATGGATTGTTCCACGCGCATGAGGTCGGGCGTGGTGAGAAAAGCGCCAATCCTGAGTTGCTGCTCATTGCCTCCTCTTCGATAGACAAGTCGCAATTCGGGCCGAGACAGTCGAGATGCTGGAAAACGCATGAGAAAGCGAGCATAGAAGCGCTCGACCTCAAGGGTCTGCTCCGGCTCATGGCGACCACGCTCGAATTTCAGTTCGAGGCGCGAGAAGGTCAAGACCTCTTGCGTGCCGGCGCGGCGCAGACACACATAGATGGCAAGCGTCACCATGAGTATTTCAAATAGGCTGAAGAAGGGCACCATCCAAGCGCCGATGGCGATTGTCACGGCGGCAACCAATAATGAGGCCATCACCAAAGCGATGATCAAGGGCAAATTGGTCTGCCAACTCCAGGCACCATCCGCTGATAGCACTATGCGCGCTGCCTTGCCGTCACTGCGAAACTCGGTACGCACCATAGTGCCCACATGGTACGGGAAAATGAGTGCTTTCCATTGAAAAGAGAGAAAAAGCACACATTTTAGAAATGCCAGATGATGTTTGGCATGAGAGAAGGATAGATCAATGAATCAAGAAAAATTCTCACCGAGGCTGCAGGCTGCGTTGGGGGAGGCGCAGTCAATCGCGCTCGGACGAGATCATTCAGAGCTTTCTCCCTGGCACCTGCTACACGTGATGCTCGATGGGAGTGGCGCCAGTCTCTCGCGGTTGCTTGCCGCGAGTGGTGCGGATCTCGCGAAGCTGCAATCGGGGATTCAGTCCGCACTCTCGGATCTTGCGGTGGTAGGAAGGCCGACCGGTGAGATTCGCCTATCTTCGGACACCATGCGACTACTAGGTCTCGCGGACCGCGCCGCGCAGAAGGCTGGTGGCCAACGCATTGAGCCCCCGCACTTGCTGCTCGGCATGTGCGACCTAGCTCACCCGGTTGCCAAGCTGTTGGTCGAATCGGGTGTGAGCAAGGAGCGGTTGGCAGAGACTCTGGCGGGCAGCGACGCGCTCACCGACGAAGACTCGCAGGATGGGGAGTCCGCACTCGAAACCTACACCCAAGATCTCACTCGACTTGCGGCCGAGGCACGGCTCGATCCTGTGATCGGCAGAGATGAGGAAATCCGCAGGGTCATTCAGGTACTTCAGCGCCGCACAAAAAACAATCCAGTGCTCATAGGCGAGCCGGGAGTCGGCAAGACAGCGGTCGTCGAAGGCTTGGCGCAGCGCATTTTGAATGGGGAGGTTCCGGAGGGGCTCAAGGATAAGCGCATCCTCTCACTTGACCTCGGAGCGCTGATCGCGGGCGCGAAATACCGAGGAGAGTTCGAAGAGCGGCTTAAGGCCGTGCTTAAGGGCCTTTCCGAGCAGGGCGGCAAAGTGGTGCTGTTCATCGATGAATTGCACACAGTGGTGGGTGCGGGGAAAGCAGAAGGAGCGATGGACGCCGGCAATATGCTGAAGCCTGCTTTGGCAAGAGGTGAGCTGCACTGCGTTGGCGCGACGACGCTCGACGAGTACCGACAATCCATTGAAAAGGATGCAGCGCTCGAGCGCAGATTTCAAAAGCTGCTGGTGGATGAGCCAGATGTCGAGGATACGATTGCCATATTGCGGGGACTCAAGGAACGATATGAGATACATCACGGCGTGGATATCACCGACCCCGCAATCGTTTCGGCGGCGAAGCTCTCGCACCGATACATCACGGATCGGCAACTACCCGACAAGGCGATCGATCTCATAGATGAGGCAGCGAGCCGTATTCGAATGGAGATGGACTCCAAGCCTGAACAAATGGATCTCTTGGAGCGAAGACTGATGCAGCTAAAGATGGAGCTCAAGGCGCTCAGCGATGAGCGCGATGACGCGTCGAAGAAGCTCGCGACGCAATTGCGGGAATCCATAGCCGAATCGGAGAAGAAATATGCTGAGTTCGAAGAGGTCTGGCGCGCTGAAAAGGCCGCACTAGTGGGTGAGCAGAAGCTCAGGGAAGAACTCGATGCGCTGCGCGTTGAATTTGATGCGGCGCGGCGTGAAGGCGATCTTGATCGCATGTCCGAGATCCAGTACGGTCGAATTCCAGAGATTGAGAATCAGATTGAAGCCGCGTCCACTGCGGCTCAGGCTGCCTCGGACCGTGCGCCGACCATGCTGAGAAATCGCGTCACGGAAACTGAAATAGCTGACGTGGTGGCAAAGTGGACGGGTATTCCAGTATCGCGGCTCATGGATGAGGAGCGGGACCGCCTCGTTGCCCTGGAGTTTCATATACACGAACGGGTCGTCGGCCAAGACGCGGCGGTGAC
Source organism: uncultured Pseudomonadales bacterium (assembly GCA_964577185.1). GTDB lineage: Bacteria > Pseudomonadota > Gammaproteobacteria > Pseudomonadales > Azotimanducaceae > Azotimanducus. The sequence goes on from CAZNYE010000082.1 coordinate 3,437, forward strand.
CGCCATCTCCAACGCGGTGCGCCGCTCACGTGCCGGCATTGGAGATCCCTCCAGGCCAATTGGCGTGTTCATGTTTCTGGGGCCAACGGGGGTGGGCAAGACCGAATTATCCAAGGCGCTGGCCGACGTGCTGTTTGACAGTGACCAGGCCTTGGTGCGCATCGACATGTCCGAATTTATGGAAAAGCACTCTGTGGCCCGGCTGATTGGCGCCCCCCCTGGGTATGTCGGTTACGAGGAGGGCGGGCACTTGACCGAATCCATCCGGCGCAGGCCCTACAGCTTGATCCTGCTCGATGAAATCGAGAAAGCGCACCCGGATGTGTTTAACCTACTGCTGCAGGTAATGGACGAGGGGCGGCTGACCGATGGCCACGGTCGGACGGTCGACTTTCGCAACACCGTGTTGGTGATGACTTCGAACCTTGGCAGTGACGCCATTCACAGCCACACGACGAGCGGCAATGAGGACTACCAGGCCTTGCAGCGCTTGGTCTTGGGTATCGCTGCCGAGCATTTCCGTCCAGAATTTCTGAATAGGGTTGATGAGCTGGTCGTATTCCATCCCCTTGCCAATGAACAACTGGTGAAGATCATGGATCTGCAACTCAAACTCCTCCGCTCAAGGCTCGGCGAACGCGGTCTGGGGTTATGCGTCGATTCCAGGGTGCTCGAGAATCTAGTGGCGCAATGGGCCGACCCGGCCTATGGCGCCCGTCCGCTCAAACGCGCTTTGCAAACCCAATTGGAAAATCCTTTGGCGAGCAAACTCTTGTCGGGAGAATTCAAGGAAGACGATACAATTCGCGCCTTCTGGATAGACGGAGATGTTATGTTTCGTCGCGCAGACCACGCGGACGACCGACAAGAAAATGATGCTGCCTAATACTGTGCACCAAGCCGAAGGCCAGATATGAAGGCTTGCCTATGCGTTATGCTTGCGAGCGTGATTGGTGGGAATCTCTTCGCCTCGGATGGGGAGCCTTTCTCATCGACCTACGTGATGTCAGAACATGCGCCCGTGCTTGTTGAGAACCTTAGGGTGCTGACAGGAACGGGCGAACTTCTCTCAGACACAGATGTGTTCTTTGAGGACGGAAAGCTCAGCGCCATTGGTGCAGGACTAGAAGTGACGCGTGCGGATTTGCTACGCATAGACGGTAGGGGCAAGTGGGCAACCCCAGGTCTCATAGATGTGCATTCGCATCTCGGTGACTATCCCGCCCCTTCGGTCGAGTCCAATTGGGATGGTAACGAGGCCACCAGCCCTGTGACCGCGCATGTGTGGGCCGAACATTCGGTTTGGCCGCAGGATCCCCAATTCGGCCTGGCGCTCGCCGGTGGCGTGACGACGCTGCTGGTATTGCCGGGCTCGGCAAACCTCATAGGAGGCCGTGGGGTGACCTTGAAGAACGTCCGCGGGCGCAGCGTCTACGATATGAAGTTCCCCGCTGCGCCGCACAGCCTGAAAATGGCTTGCGGGGAGAATCCCAAGACAGTTTATGGGGGTCGATCACAGGCTCCCATGACGCGTATGGGTAATGTGGCTGGCTATAGAGCTGCGTGGATAGAAGCCGTGGCCTACCGGGACAAGTGGCAACAGTATTACCGGAAACTCGCGCAGTACGAAACAGAACAGGCTGGCGAAAGCACAGAAGCGAATGAAATGCAGGACAAAGAGAGCGCCTCCGAACAGCCTGAACCGCCCGAGCGAGATTTGGGGCTTGAGACGCTCGCGGGTGTGCTTGATGGCGAGATTCTCGTGCACAACCATTGCTATCGCGGCGATGAAATGATCATGATGTTGCACATCGCGCGGGAATTCGGCTATTCGATTTCCACCTTCCATCACGCCATAGAATCCTACAAGGTCGCCGACATCTTGGCGGAGCAACAGGTGTGCTCAGCAGTGTGGGCAGACTGGTGGGGCTTCAAATTGGAAGCCTGGGACACAGTCACCGAGAACGCCGCGCTCATTCATCGTGCCGGTGCCTGCGCGATCATACACTCGGACAGCGCCATGGACATTCAGCGACTCAATCAGGAAGCTGCCAAGGCCATGGCCGCGGGACAACGACGTGGCATGGACATAGACGAAGCGGATGCCATCGCGTGGATTACCAGCAATCCTGCGAAAGCCATGGGTATCGACCACTTGACCGGATCCATAGAGGTGGGTAAAGCGGCTGACCTTGTGCTGTGGAACACCAATCCCATGAGCGTCTATGCCCGTGCCCTTCAGGTGTTTATCGATGGAGTGTTGGTGTTCGACCGGTCAGCCCCCAAATCGTCGAATCTCTCAGATTTCGATCTTGAACAAACTTACATGGGAACGCGCCGATGAAGTACTTATTGCTGTTGGCGCCGTTGATTTATATTGTTCTTGTTGTCGGCGCCTATCCGGCGGCGGCTGAAACCCTATTGATCGAAAATGCCCGCATACATACGCTTGGCGAACAAGGCACCATTGAAGGTGACCTCTTGGTGGTGGGTGGACGCATTGACGCCATCGCAGCCGATCTGGACGCGCCACAGAGCGCGATTCGCCTAGATGCCAAGGGCAAACCGCTGACGCCGGGGTTATTCAGTGCTTTCTCGCGACTCGGACTCGTGGAAATCAGTGCGGTTTCGTCCACCAAGGACGATGTGGTGGACTTGCCCGGGATTGGCCCTTCCGTTCGCATAGAAGCAGCCTTGAACCCATACAGCGAGGTGTGGCGGCAAGCTCTGGTGTCTGGTGTGACCTCCGCAATCTCTGCGCCTAGCCTCGGCCAGACCCCCTTTGCGGGAATGAGCCTCGCGATTCGGTTGGGCGTGCGCATGGATTCCGTGCTCAAAAGTGATGTGTCATTGGTGATTGCCATGGGTCAATCCGGCGCCGAGCTTGCGGGCGGTTCTCGCGCAGGAAACTTCAATTTCATTCGACAAGCCTTCGCGGATGCCGAGGCGCACTCCAAA
>CAZNYE010000083.1:0-2014 GCA_964577185.1 uncultured Pseudomonadales bacterium
TATATCCCGCAGGAGTGACCCTTGCCCTGGTATTCCTGAATCTCGTTGGTCAGCTCGACGGCAGCGTCTACGTTGCCCACCTTATAGAGCGCGAGTATCGCCGAGAGTTTCTCACCTGAATAGGGATGATCGGGCCCAACACCCTGCTCGGGCATCACGATGAACAGGCGGTCCTCAGGGATTTCAACGCCCGCCATCTCACACAGGACTTGGGGTGTCTTCACCACCGCCCGGGTATTGAGCACACCGTCTTTCCAGAGCACATTCGCTATCTTTTCGTAGTCCCCCGGCTTTGCGACATAGCCGCCTTCGGCCACCAGCTTCAGAACGAGATCATCATAGATGGCATCCACCGCCAGCACAGCATTATCCGCCGAGCATGATGCAGCCAAATCCAGCGTCTTGGAGATGCGGATTTTCTCGGCGGCCTCGTCGAGATTCGCCGTCTCATCGACCGTGATCACCGCATTGCCAGCGCCCACGCCAAGTGCAGGCGTACCACTCGAATAGGCGGCCTTCACCATGCCGGCGCCACCGGTTGCCCAAATGAGATCACACTGCTTCATGAGTTCGTTGGTGCGTTCGAGCGATACCTCCCCTATGTCCTGCACCAAGTCGGCCGGTGAACCAAGCTTCTCGATGGCGTCGCGCATCCGATCGATTATGAGCTTATTGGTCAGCTTGGCGCGGGGATGCGGGGCAACGATGATGGCATTGCGCGCCTTGACGGCGTTGATCGCCTTGATGATGGGCGTGGCTTCCGGATTGGTCGACGGCGCAAGCGCACCAATCACGCCCACAGGCTTGGCGATCTTCACGATGTTCCGCTCCGGATCTTCTTCAATGATGCCGACCGACTTGTCATGAATAATGTCCATGAGCGCTGCGCGCGTCTTGTAGGACATCTTGGCAAACTTGCCCGGATAGTTTCCGAGCTCGGTTTCGTCAAGCGCATGTTGGGCGAGTTCTTCGGCGACGCCAGGTTGGCAGCAGGACCAGACCATGGCGCGAATGAGCTGATCCACCTGCGCTTGAGTGTGGTTTTCTATTTGACTCTGCGCCGTGCGAGCCCGTGCAATGCAGAGTGCAACCTCTGTCGCGTCGTCTCTTTCCTCGCAATCTTCAAGTTGCATCACAGCAGCCATGGCCACCTCCGTCGTCTTGGCAGTGCAAGCTATTAGACTACCACCGATGGGAGTTTGTCTGAACCGAATTGGTCGTCCAAACGTGTCTGCGGGTCAATCAATCAGAATCGCATAACGCCCAGCAAAACAGGCAGCTGAATGCCCGTCTTGTTCGACGGTGGATGTGACCTGAATCTGGCCTTTGTTCCTACCACCCTTCAAGGCCTTGATCACTTCTCCTTGATCATTCCATATGCAAGTGGCGACGATGGATTCGCGCACCGGCGCGCTGTAGCGTATGTTCCCTTCGACAAGCACGATTGATCCCGGCAGGTCGGCCAAGGCGAGTTGCAGGTGCACCATGGACCAGCCGCATAGCGCATTGACCGCATAGAGGCTGCCAGCGAAAGCGGTCCCGTGCAAATTGATGTTGGCATCGAAATCCGCTTCCACGCGTAAGCAAATGCCGTCAAAACCAGCGATTCGCACGCCGAGCGAATTGGTGATGGGAATTTTTTCATACCAAGTCGCTTGCAGCTCTTCGCAAAGCTCTGCAAGGCGTTCGGAATCTCCAATGTCAGCGTGATGCATAGAAGGCGAAAAAGGCAATGTGAGGCTCAAAAGAGCTACACTAAGAACTAAGCTTCAATCCATTCAAGGGCAAAGACCATGTCATCATTGGTGACCATCATTATTGCAGTATTTCTGCTCGCGCTCCTTTTCTCGTCGATCCGCATACTGCGGGAGTATGAGCGCTCAGTGATCTTCCTGCTTGGCAGGTTTCAAACCGTCAAGGGGCCCGGAATCATCATCGTGATTCCCATAATTCAGCAGGCGGTGCGCGTGGATTTGCGCACACTGGTGCTTGACGTGCCCACACAGGACCTCAT
>CAZNYE010000084.1:0-7540 GCA_964577185.1 uncultured Pseudomonadales bacterium
GTGCAGCGCCGTCTTAGAGAGACCCGCGTACTCCTGACCGAGAAACATGTTCTCTCCATCTTTCCAGATGGATTGATGCACATGCATGCCATTGCCGTTGTCGTCCATGAGCGGCTTGGGCATGAAGGTCGCGGTTTTGCCCCAGGCGCTGGCGACGTTGTGCACCACGTACTTGTAGGTCTGCAGTTCGTCGGCCTTGAGCACGAGGGAGTTATAGCGCGCGCCGATTTCACCTTGACCGGCCGTGCCCACTTCGTGGTGATGTACTTCGATATCAAGTCCCATTTCCATCATGGTGGTACACATGGAAGCACGCAGGTCGGCCATGCTGTCGATCGGGGGCACCGGGAAGTAGCCGCCCTTGACCGCGGGTCTGTGTCCTAGGTTGCCGTCTTCATAGTTCTTTCCAGAAGACCAGGCGGCTTCTTCCGACTCTATTTCATAGGCCACTTTCGACATGCCTACTTCAAAGCGCACGGCATCGAATACAAAGAACTCCGCTTCCGGCCCAAAGTAGGCAACATCCCCGATGCTGAGTTTCTGCAAATAGGCCTCAGCGGCCTTGGCGATGGCGCGCGGGTCGCGGTTGTACGGCGTCATGGAGGTTGGTTCTATGACATCGCAACGGAGAATGATGGTGGGTTCTTCAAAGAAGGGGTCAAGCACCGCGGAGCGGTCGTCTGGCACCAGCATCATGTCGGACTCGTGGATGGACTTCCACCCCGCAATCGAGGAACCGTCGAACATAATGCCGCTACTTAGGGCATCGTCGCTGGCGCGTGAGGCTGGAATGGTGGTGTGCTGTGCCTTTCCGCGCGGGTCGGTAAAGCGCAGGTCAACCCAGCGGGCATCATGCTCCTTGATGAGCTTTTGAGTTTTTTCATACATGATTTGTGTTGCCCTCGTCTCCTGTGTGTAATGGCAAGAATAGAAATAGCACACGTGCGTGCGCACGGAACGCACTTATTTGGTCATAGTGTTTTCTACAGTTACTTGGTATAGCAAACACCGTGCCAGTAATTCGCCCGCTGAGCAGGTCGAGATGAATGCTTCCTAGATCACAATTGTGACATGCGCTCGATCAGGTCGCAGACCCGGTTTGAATATCCCCATTCATTGTCGTACCAGCTCAAGGCTTTGAGAAATCGTCCTTGGCTTACACGCGTGAAGGAGGAATCAAAGATGCAGGAGTGGGAGTTTCCAATGATGTCGGATGAAACGACTGGATCTTGCGTGAACTCCAGCACTCCTTTCAGGCTGGGTGATTCGCTCGCGGCCCTCACCACCTGATGTACCTCATCAACACTTGTGGCCCTGTCGAGCTCGACGAACAGATCAACCACGGAGCCGTCAGGGACAGGTACTCGTGATGCAATGCCGTGGAGCTTTCCTTTCAGACCCGGCAAGACTTCGCCAACCGCTTTCGCGGCACCGGTGGAGGTCGGGATAATGTTCTCTGCGGCCGCGCGGCTTCTTCTTGGGTCCGCGTGCGGCACATCGGCTAGGCGTTGATCGTTGGTGTAGGCGTGCACGGTATTCATCACACCCTGGCGAATGCCGAAGGAATCGTCGAGCACCTTGGCAAGCGGAGCGAGACAATTGGTCGTGCAGCTGGCATTGGACACTATGCGATGCTCGGCGCTGAGGGCATCATCGTTCACACCGAGCACGAGCGTGCAGTCGATTTCGTCCTTCGCCGGAACCGTGAGCAAGGCACGTTCGGCCCCGGCCTCAATGTGCATCGCGACCTGATCTCTCTTGGAAAACACACCAGTCGACTCGACCACCACCTGTATGCCAAGTTCGCCCCAGGGAAGCTTGCTCGGATCGCGTTCCGCCAGGAGGCGCACCTTGCTTCTTGGTGTGACCAGGTGGCCGTCTTCAAGGTTGAGTGAACCTGTATAGGGACCCATCACCGTGTCGTACTTCAGAAGATACGCGAGTCCCGAGGAGTCAAAAAGATCATTGATGGCCACGATTTCGATGTCTGGGCGCCCTTCGGCGATTCGAAACACGGCTCTGCCGATACGTCCAAATCCGTTGATCGCGATTCGTACCATGCTTGCCTCCTGCCTGTCCCTAGCCCTCGGTGCCGTCAAGGTCGTCGTAGAGCTTGGCGACATCGAGAATCCTGCAGGCATGTCCGAGAATCTCGTGCCAGATGAGCACTTTGATGAGATTCGACCCCGCCTTCATGATCCCATCCCTATCCACCAACAGTGATTGCGTAACGGCGCGCACGTCGGAAGACACTATTGGGTCTTCGGTCAACGCATAGAGGTTGGGGTAATCACTTGCCGCCTGTTCGAAAACTCGCGCTATGTCGTCGGAGCCTACTGAAGAATCGCTGAGTGCGATGCTCAAGTCCATCAGTGACCCGGTCTTGACGGGCACATTGAGTGCATAGCCACTGACCCTTCCAGCAACATTCGGCAACACCTGTTCGGTCCAGTAGGGTGCGAAGGTCACGTTGGGGATGATGTTCTCAGCACCTGACCGGCTGCGCCTGTAGTCGGGTCCCGCGGTGTCCTGGAGTGTTTGGTCGCTGGTATAGGCGTGTATCGAAGTCACCGTGGCGTGTTCGATGTCGTACTGGTCGGTAACAGCCTTGAGTGCCAGCGCCATCGCGGAGGTTGTGGCGGAACCGGCGGAAACCAATCGGTCGGAGGCTTTGGCATCACTCTCGTTGACCCCGAGGACGATCATGCGATCAAGTTCGGTTTGCGGGAAGGTCGAGAGCACCACTCTCGAGGCCCCATTCTCAAGGTGGGGATTGAGGGACTCGCGTTCGAGATAGCGGTTGGTGGCATCCACGACCAGATCCACATCAAACAGGTCCCAAGGGATTTCTCCCGGAAGCGCGGTTGAGAGAATGCGCGTCTTGGCACCATCCTGGACAAGATAGTTTCCCTGGAGTTCACAATGCACCTGTTGCCCGTGCTCACGATTGAAGAGGTGCCGAAGGATCCCGGGGTCGCCTATGTCGGATATGGCAACTATGTCGAAGCGCGGGTCACGGCAGGCCAGCGCATAGAGCTGTCGCCCAACCCGTCCGAATCCCATCAGGCCTATACGCATATTGGGACCTCTGCCTCGAACCGTTTCCTGTCAAATGCAAGGATCATCGCTGAATGTTCAATCTTCCTTTGGCAAAAGGGCATCGTCGAGTTTGTTTCCTTGCAGGTAGGCCGGACGCTCGGAAAGTCGAGCGAAATAGGTCTCGAAGACAGGGCGTTTCTCGATGGTGCCGAATTCGAGTCCCCAACCGATTTGGGAACCCACATAGACATCTGCAGCCGAGAACTCGGCGCCTGCGACGTAGGAGCTTTCCGATAGCGCGGACTCAAGCGCATCCATAACATGCTTGAAGTTTCCGTATCCGACCATGGCTTCTTTCTCTGCGGGGACTTCGACGCCGAGCGCCATGTCCATAATCGCGGCTTCGACCGGCCCAGCGGCGAAAACTAACCAACGGTAGTAGGCAGCACGACCAGCCTTCGGTAGAAGCCCCGCGTGTGGAAAGGCATCCGCAAGATACAGGCAGATGGCCGCACATTCCGTCACAACCTGATCGCCGTGCGTGATGGTGGGCACCTTGCCCATGGGATTGATGGCGAGATATTCGGGCGATTTCATACTCCCGCCATACTCCAGCACCTCCGTACGATAGGGCAGGCCAACTTCCTCCAACATCCATCGTACGATGCGACCGCGAGACTGGGGGTTGGTATAGAACACAAGTTCGATTGACATGAATTATTCCTAAAGTCCGGGGCGCACACGCACGAGACCAATCGGCAGATTGAGTGAGCGAATGGCAAAGCGCGCATTCTGTGCGAATGCGTAGAGAATATCAACGCACCCCTGACACGCACCCCTGCTCGCTTCGCACACGTCATGTGGACTGAGTGTCGTCGAGATTCCCTAATTGATCGGGAACGTGAGGCAAGTGAAAGATCGCGAACCTTTTTGAACTGAGCGCTATATCGGAGTTATCAAGGACGCGCGACCCTACAACTTCGTGCTCTTCAGGCGAAAAAAGAAGTTCATGGGGCTTGAGTTTCGATTGCCCAAGAGTGAAGACATTGGATGTCGAAGAACCCGGCCGATCCGATCATATTTGAATTGCGAGCTGTGCGCGACGCTCACGCGGCCCGTTTCGATTACGACGTGGGATTAATCTTCCGGGATATACGGGCTATGCAGAGAGCATCCGGGCGAAAATATGTCCGATTGCCTGCCCGTCGATTGGAGAACGCCGAGCGTCAAGTAGCAGAATAGCGCAACTTGTGCGTTATCTCGCACAAGTATTGACTGAAATTTCTTACAGCGGCCGTGTTGATGCATCGGTAGATTGAGCGCTTGCGTTTTGCTTGTTTAGGCACCGTTCAAGATGTCAGCAACTACCACAAATATAAACTGCGAATCTCTAGGATTGAATCGAGACTCGGGAAGTGAATTCGCGTCCACGACCGAGCTTGGTCGAGCACATGGATTGCCCAGCGTTGACCTGAGCGCCTTTGATGGCGCAGTCTTCCAAGCCTATAGGCGGTTTTCCCCTGAGCTTCAGCTCAAGTGTCAATCTCTTCCCGTGCTGCCATTGGCGCTTAAAAATGGCGATATGGCGCTGGCAATTGCGGATCCAGCGCAGCAATCCCAAGTGCGGAGAGTCATGCGGGAAGAACTCGGAGAGCAAGCGAAATTGCTGCTCGCCACGCCAAGCGCACTCGAAAGCAGCCTGCGGCAATTGCGTCCTTCAGGCGTCAGCGAACATCCAAAGCAGGAGCCCAAGACTCGGGTGAGTGCTCATCAGAGCACGGATGACTCTCCGCTACCCGTGGCGAGCGACACCCTGCGGGGCGCGTCGGAATCCGATGCGCCTGTTGTGCGGCTCGTGAATCGCATCCTGGGTAAGGCGATCGCGTGCAAGGCATCGGACGTTCATTTTGAACCGTTTGAAGAAAGCTACCGTGTTCGCATGCGTCGCGACGGTGTGCTCGCGACTTGCGAGACACCCGCGATGAGTCTCGCGCCTGCCATTTCCGCGCGCATAAAGGTGATGGCAAGGATGGATATCTCAGAACGGCGCCTTCCCCAGGATGGACGCATCCGCTTGGCCCTATCTGATGTGAGGCAGGTGGACCTGCGCGTGAATTCCGTGCCCACGCTCTGGGGAGAAAAGCTGGTACTGCGAATTCTCGGCGGCAGCAGTGAAGCTCGCGCAATTGAAGAGATTGGCATGTCCGCCCACCAACAGGCAATCTTTGAACAGTCTTTGCAGAAGCCGCAGGGACTCATTCTTGTGACCGGCCCCACGGGCAGCGGCAAGACAGTTACGCTCTACGCGGGACTCAAGCGCCTCAACAATGATGAGCGCAACATTCTGGCGGTAGAGGATCCAGTCGAGATCACGCTGCCGGGTGTGAACCAAGTGCAGGTCAATAGTCGAATCGGCCTCAGTTTCGCGAAGGTGCTCCGCGCTTTTCTGAGGCAAGATCCGGACATCATCATGCTCGGCGAGATTCGCGATCAGGAGACCGCTGAAATCGCAGTGCGTGCCGCACAAACCGGTCATATCGTTCTTGCCACACTGCACACCAATTCAGCAATGGAAACGCCTGGGCGGCTCATCGATATGCGGATACCGCCGTATCTCTTGGGTAGCGCCTTGAGCCTCGTGATAGCGCAGCGATTGGTACGTCGGCTTTGTTCGAAGTGCGCGCAGCCGGGAGAGGATGGGATGGAACCGAATTCTCCAGGTTGTGGAGCGTGTCTGGGAGGTTATTCGGGCAGACACGGCGTGTATGAAATACTTCAGATCACCCCAGCCATGGCGGAAGCTATTTCACGTCAGGCTTCGCTCGCCGAGTGTGAGCGAATTGCTTACTCTGAAGGGCTGTCGAACCTTCGCGATGAAGGGATGAAATTGGTGGCGCAAGGGGTTACCAGCGTTTCGGAAATAGCGCGGGTATGCAGTTAGTGCGTCGCTATGCTTACGAAGGGGTGTTGCTCGGCGGCAGACCTGCCCAAGGTGAGGTAGAAGCTCTGAATATCGCCGAGGCCAAACGCATCATGCTGCGCCGAGGTGTCTCGGTGCGACGCGTGCGAAAACTCGCTGACTCATCCATGAGCAGCAAGTTATCCCTCGACGCGCTCGCCAAGATGACACGGCATTTCTCCGTCATGCTAAGTGCCGGCCTTCCGGTTGTCGAGGCGCTGCATTTGGTTGCCGATGGTGCGCGCAAAGCGTCTGAGCGAGCGCTCTTGAGTGATCTTGCGGAGCAGGTGTCCACAGGGAAATCTGTGGCTGAAGCCATGAGCCGTCACTCGACAACCTTCAGCCCTCTCTACCTCGCACTGGTGAGTGCGGGCGAGCAGTCTGGAACCTTTGATGAGATGCTCATTCGAATCGCCCAAATGCTTGAACGGAATCTGGCACTGCGCGCCAAGATTCGCAAGGCGCTTGTGTATCCGTGCATTGTTATTTTTGCCGCGGTGCTGGTTATGGCCGTAATGCTGATCTTCGTCGTACCCATGATGCAGTCGGTATTTCAGGGCTTTGGCGCGGAATTACCTGCTTTTACAAGACTTGTGCTCGACCTATCGGATCGGTTGGCGCGACTTTGGTGGATGTTCCCCATTGTTACTCTCATCTCGGCAATAGTATTCAAGTGGCTTGTCGGGCGATTTGAGCGATTCGCACTTCTTGTAGACCGGCTATTGCTTCGGGTGCCGTTGGCGGGCAAGCTTCTGCTCGAGTCTTCCATGGCGAGATTCTGCGAAACGCTGGCGACGAGTTTCGCTGCCGGCACTCCACTCATTGAGGCGTTGACCATGCTCGCTCCGAGCGCCCAGAATCGGGTGCTCAATCATGCCATTCTCTCCGTCCGCGATCGGGTGAGCGCGGGTGAGCTTCTGCACAAGGCCATGCGGGACAGCGGAGAGTTCCCTAGCCTCGTCGTTCAGATGGTGCGAATCGGAGAGGAGTCAGGCACACTCGATACTATGCTTCTTCGCGCTGCAAATCACTTTTCCGATTCCGTGGATGAGCTGGCCGATGGTTTGTCTGAAGCGCTTGGGCCGGTTGTTATGATGGTGCTTGCAGTCGTTGTTGGTGGCCTCTTGATCGCCATGTACATGCCGATTTTCTCATTGGGAGGCGCCTTGGGTGGTTGAGGCCTGGGCGCAATACGCACTGGCACTCATGGCTGGGCTCATCGCGGGGAGCTTTACAACCACGCTCATTCACCGCATGCCGAAGATTCAGACCGCCCAGGCGAGCGACCCTCCAAACACCACCATGAGCAGCGAGAAACTCACCATGTGGCTGCCAGGGTCACACTGCCCAGCATGTCTCACGCCGCTGGGATTGCGGGATTTGGTGCCCCTGCTTTCGTGGCTTCGCCTGCGAGGTCGCTGCCGTTATTGCGGAGTCGGCATTTCTCCGATGTATCCCCTCGTAGAAGCCACCCTGGCGCTGCTGGCCTGCTTGTTGGTGATGGTGTTTGGATTTAGTTTTCAAGCACTTGCCGGTCTGATG
>CAZNYE010000085.1:0-3773 GCA_964577185.1 uncultured Pseudomonadales bacterium
AGCCTGAAGAATGGCTTGAGTTTCACGCTTGACTACTACCGCATAGAGCTTTCGGACCGAATCGTACTTTCCTCGGTTTTCACGCTTGACGAAGCTGATCGACGGGCGCTCGAGAATCTTCAAGTGGTCGGTGCCACAGACATCGCCGAGCTGCGTTTCTTCACCAACGATGTGGACACGCGAACTTCAGGAATCGACATGGCGGCGGGCTATGAACGAGACAGTCGATTTGGACAGACAAGTATCCGCGTTGCGGTCAATCACAACCGCACCGAAATCCTGAAACGCGGGAGCTTCGTGGACCGGGAATCGGAATTCGACCTTGAGAACGTGCTGCCGGAAGCGAGGGGCAATGTGACCGTGACGCACAATTGGAGTTCAATGGAGTTGATGCTCCGCGCCCGCTACTATGGCAGGCACGAGAACGCGGCAACGAACACGCTTGAACAAATACAACAGTTCGATGCTGAGGTCATGTTTGATGCCCAATTAAGCTGGAACTTTGGCGCTGGATATCGAATTCGAATCGGGACCGAGAATCTGCTCGACACCTATCCAGAGCGCGCTCAATACGAATTCTGCTGCGGCGCGATTTATCGGGAAGAGTCCGTCGTTCCTTGGCATGGTCGCATGGTGTTTGCCGAAGTGTTGTTGCGAATTGAATGATGCGCAAATCACCAAAGCGTCTCCACGAAAGCGACCATGTTGGGCTTGCCCAGGAGGTTCATCGACTCCATGCGCTTGGATGCCACGTTGTCTTGACGAACTCCAACCATCCGCTGGTGCACAAGCTGTATTCACGATACCAAATCTCAATCCACCAGACTCAGCGCCGCATTAGCTCCAAGCCGCAAACGCGACTAGGAGAAGACGTTATTGTGGTGGCAGCGAGCGGTTGCGGATCCTAGTGCAAGTGACAAACTTAGCTCAAGATTGCGGCCTGTCGAAGAAGTATCCTCCGACTCGCTTCATGGGGTCGAAGGAGAAGCTCCTGCCGCACATCAAACAAGTGGCTCAAGCGTTTGAGTTCGGCTCTGTGGGAGATCTCTTTTCCGGGTCTGGAGTGGTCGCCCACCTCTTTAAATCCATGGGAAAACAGGTCTTCGTCAATGACCATATGGCGATGAGCGCCACTTTCGCGAAAGCCATGATTGAGAACAACCAACACATCTTGAGCGAGGAAGAACTGAACCGGGTTTTCAGTCCAAATACGGAGGCAGACAATTTCGTCCGAGAGACCTTCAGGGGATTGTATTTTTCTGACGAAGAGAATGAGGTCATTGATCGGGTACGCGCGAACATCAAGGAAATCAATAACCCGCACAAGCGAGCCGTGGCGATGTCCGCGCTGATCCGGGCATGCATTTAGAAACGAGCGAGAGGCATATTCACATACACCGGCAACAGGTACGACGATGGCAGAAGAGATCTCAAGTTGCCGTTAGAGGAGCACATACGTAATGCCGCCGGGCTCATTAACGAAGCAGTATTCGACAACGGCAAAAGAAACAAGTCGCGCTGTGGCGACGCAATGACATGGAGGATCAAACCCGACCTCGTATATCTGGACCCTCCGTATTACAGCCCGCTTTCAGACAATGAATACGTGCGTCGTTATCACTTTGTGGAAGGGCTTGCGCGGGACTGGAGAGGTGTCCAAATCCAATGGCACACAAAAACGCGAAAGTTCAAGAGTTATGACACGCCCTTCCGTAACCAGCAGCACGCAATCAAGGCATTCGAACTGTTATTTCGACGCCTGTCGTCAAGCATCATCCTTCTGTCCTATTCTTCAAACTCCCTACCCGCACGAGATCAATTGGCTAGCCTTCTATCTGCTCACAAGAAACGGGTAGAAATTGTGGACATCAATCATCGATACTCGTTCGCCAATCAAGGACACAAGAAGGACAGCATTCGAAATGGTGTGCAGGAATACCTGTTTGTTGGGTATTGAGTCATGCTATGGCATTTGGGGAACACCACGGTTAGAACTCCCTACCGTTTGAGGGATGCACTGCGATGCCTGCGTGGGTCGGAGTTCAATGGCAATCTCTTCGGAAGAGTTTGCGCTTTTTTTGCAAACATCAACTCCCCTGCAAGGCGTGGAGAAAATAGTATCGGGAATCATCAATTTCCGCGCACAGTGCAAAGATGGTCCCCAACAGCGAAAATCGAATCTCAAGGCCTGCGAAAGCTTAGCTGCCAGAGAGAATCAAGTCAGGGTAGGCACCCTGTATGACTATGCCGACCTCTCGGCAAGATATCTGAAGGCAACAGGCTTGTTCCTATCGCATAAACGGGGTGGAATATCGCTCAATGCGTCGAGGCATGTGCTTTGTGGTCTCTTAATTCAGGAGGCTACGCTTTGCTTTGGTGATCAAGAGTATTTGCACAGATTGTGGACCGGCGCGGAGCTGCCCACCGACAAGACACCTGCTTCAGTTCAGGTGCTAACTGACCTGAGTAGCCAGCTGCACGAACACGGCATTAAGTTGCCTGATATAGCCACCGACGTAGATGTCCGGGAATTGACGCAGGTCAGACATGATTTGGAAGCAAGGTTGGGTCGTTTTCGGGAAGAGTCGTATGCCAAGTCTCAAATTGAGAAGTTCGAGGAAATTGGCGGATGGATGGAGTCCATTCGCACCGGACGAACTGTGCGACTCGATGACGAAACCACGCTATCTGTCCCAAGAGGTGAGCGTCCCGCATATCTCGAATGGATACTGTGGCGAGCGTTTCTTGCCATCAATAGTTTGGTCAACATGCCATGGGATGCCCGCCGATTTCAGATCGACCAAGATTTTCTTCCGGTACATTGCGCACCCGGAGGCGGGCCAGACATGTTGTTTGAGTTTGATGACTATGTCGTGGTGGTTGAGGTCACCCTGACATCGTCGTCCCGTCAGGAAGCTGTTGAGGGCGAGCCCGTGCGCAGGCATGTGGCCGAGGTAATGCAGAAAACCAAGAAAGAAGTTTTCGGCTTGTTTGTGGCAGTCAAGATTGACAGTAACACCGCCCACACTTTCCGGCTGGGCGATTGGTATCTTCAGGATGACAAGAAAGTGTCGCTACAAATCGTACCCATGATGCTGGAAGACTTTCGTGAGTTCTTTCTTTCCGGCAAGTCCCGCACAGATGAAATGGTGCGCTTGCTCAAAGAAATGCTACTCAGATGCAGGGTTCATGCCAATGAAGAAGCCCCAACTTGGAAGGCAACAATCCGTGCGATTGTGGATCGATATGCTCGTAGCAAAGAGGTCACTTGAGATGTCTCGACCATGCCATATCGGACCAGGGTGTATACGCTGGATGCCGTCGCGCCGCCTGCTATCCCCCCATGGGTCGCCGATCCATTGCAATCTGCTCAAGCATCATTTCGCTGATCTGCCAGCCAGACTTGACGCTGTATGACAATTTATCCCTATAGATGCCCATGAACAGCCAGACTTCATCGGCCGTAGAGTGCCAGGCTTGCACATAGCTGAGCATGCTGGCTTGGCCACCACTGCCGTTCGCATCGGGCAGGGAATCCACCTCAACGAGTTGTGTGCCGATCAGATGCTGGGTTGCCTCATAGTCCTTGAGTGCCGCGGCCACCACGTCCACCCAGCCGTCCGGGCCGATGGCGGGCTCCACGCCGGCAGCGCCTATCACGGCATCGGGCGTGAATATGCGGTGATAGATGGCACGTCCCTCGGCGATGGATTCGTCGGTCAGCATGCCAATAAGATCGGTTGCGCGTGCGTAGAGTCTGCGCAGTTCTGAGA
>CAZNYE010000086.1:0-2397 GCA_964577185.1 uncultured Pseudomonadales bacterium
CCGTAGCGCCCGGGCCTCGTGACGGTCTTGACGAAGGTCGCGGAGAGCCGTTTCGGGGGTCTTGTTGTCTGTGGGATTATGCCTTCAGGTATGTCTTTCATGGAGAGAACACCGGGAACCTCAGCTTACCACACAAGCATATAACTGTCATTATTTCAGTATCTTGGAGATCCTCCTGAGACCATTCAGGATTCCTCAATACCTCGTATCGGTTGCCACCCGCTCCACCGTTCGGCAGATTCCCGAATCAGGATCAGCTACATGTAGTCTTCGAGAATCACCCGCCCTGCTGTGAACCTGTGGACAGTGCCAGCCGAGGGATTGGCTAGGCTCCCATATGCGAAGACAAAGGCCAGTCAACTGCCACGATGTGAGGTTTCATCGCTCCCACGGGATCTTCTCGACCCGCTCAAGCGGACGCTCTGTCTCGCTTGGCCGCCAAGCCTTGCGCGACCCCATGTCATAGCGGTCACCGGGCGCAAGGAAATAAAACCTTCCGCTGGGCGGAATCTTCCGCTGATTGTCGTAGATGGCGACGTAGCTCTGGCCAATGACATCGAACCGGTCTCCCTCTACGACGATCGCCGTGTTCTCGTCCAGTCCGATTCCCAGCAGTTCTGGATGGGCCTCGATCACTTCGATGAGGTCGAAGTGGCGATTCCGCCGGAGCAGATGCTGGTCGATGCCGACGTTCTTCAGTAAGGCGAACCCTTCGACGTGATCTCCCATCATCACGGTGTTGGTCTCGGTGTCCCCCCGGACCATGAACGAGCCCATGATCGAGGCCCCAGCAGAAGACCCGCTGATCACACCGCCGCGCTCAAGCAATGCGAACAGTTCCCTGTGGGTCTTGGTGTTCAGATACGCGTCGGCCAAGCGCCACTGGCGGCCTCCGCCGAAAAACACGCCCCGCGCCCGCCGTAGCGGAGCGACGAATTCATCCGTGTCGGCTACCGCGGGATCGTACGTGTGCAGGACAGTGATGTCGGTTACACCGGCTTCCCTGAACGGTAGCTGGCCCTTCCAGTAGGCGTCGTAATCGGGAGCCCCTCCGGCTGTCGGGATCACCACTAGCGGGGCGTGGCGGCCGCCAGCAAGTGCGATGATTCGCTCTACAATCTCCTTGTCATCGAAGCCACCGCCGATGATCACAAGCGATCCTCGTGCAGGCCCGACCCGTGGGCGGTCAGCCGGGGGCGGGCCTTGCGCCCCAGTCGGTGGGGACGCGAGAACCATCGCGGCTGCGAGGAAGGCAATTTTGGGCGCGACTGGCAGCTCCTCTCTCCGCAAGTCGCCGAGTTTAACGTTCGATCGATCTGCGGGTCAATGAGCCGCAGCGGTCTCTAAGCAGGGGAGGCGAAAGTGTTCCGCCGCAGTTGCAGAATGGCCAAGACCAATACGGGCGAAGTTGTCCTCACTCTATTCGTAGCGGCCTCACCGGCGACGGAAGACTTCCATCTTCTAAGGAACCGAAGGTTCACCGAGCGAGCTTATGGTGGTGACAGGCTGCGCAGCTGTCGGCTCTCGAGTTCGTATATCCAACCTTCAAGTCGCAGGCGCCCAGAGGCCGTGCGAGCCGCGACCCAAGGATGCGTCTTCAGGTTCGTGATCTGCTGCAGTACGTTCTGCTTGACAAGTTCAACCCAACGGGTGACAGGTCCGACACGGGGATGCAACTCGTCAACCGCCAATCTCGCAGGTTCGACAAACTGGATCCAGTTTCTGATGTTCGGGACGGCATCCAGACCAGTTGGATCCAAGGCAGCCTTCATCGCTCCACACCGCGTATGACCGCAGACGACAATCGTCGGCACCTCGAGCACGGCCACGGCGTACTCGATAGTGGCGGTCACTCCCTCGAGGCTAGCGTCATACGGAGGCACGATATTCCCGGCGTTGCGAATGACAAACAGGTCTCCGACTCCAGTGTCCGTAATTTCGGATGGAACGAGGCGCGAGTCCGAGCAGGTGATGAACAATCGATCGGGCGCCTGGCCTTGGGCCATCGCTTCGAACTGGGGCGACCGGGAGCTTAACGCGCGAGGAGCGTCAGGGACCGCATACAGTCCGCTGGGACTGTCACCAAGCACTTGAGCAGTTGTCGGCACGATGCCGATGCCGACACCGACCGCAAGAACCAAAGAGCATGTTCCAGCAAGAATACACCGGGCAGGCCTACTGATATCTGTCATTTCTTCTCCTCCAGACCTACGTGACAACTAGGTGCACGCAACCGCAAAAACGGGACGACTATGGCCAACAATCATACATCCGTCGGCATTCTTGGCCCATGCAGCCGCTCAGGAACGGCTGTGTAGTCCGATGAATAGCTGTCAATGATCACGGCCCAATTATCATAGGCGCGACCTGAAGAATCACATTGGACCGAGCCCACGC
>CAZNYE010000087.1:0-2413 GCA_964577185.1 uncultured Pseudomonadales bacterium
GGCCGCCGTTGCACTCACCAGAGTGCAAGGCGCCATTGAAGGCGGGCATGAGCGTATTCGCGAGGTCTATGCTGTTCTGCCTCGGCACCACGCGGTCCTCCTTGGCGTGAAAGAGGTGGAAGAAGGTGTCGGTGGCGCGTACTGTCCCTGTCAAATCCATCAGATTGGTAAATGAATTGAGTTGCAGGAGCACTTTGAATGTGTCGAACTTGGCATCAAGATCAAGATAACCCGTGACGAAGGAGCCTGCGAACCCTTTGTCATCCAGGATGTCGATGGATGTGAGTCCCGTGTCTAGGTATTTGAAATATCCGGGCTAGATATCACAAACCGGCCGATTTGCGAAGACTGCGTCGACACGCTTATGCGATCATTAACAGACACTTTCGAGGGACTTTCTTTCTCTTGGTTCGACCTTAGCTCATTTCTTCGATTAGCGATGGAGGAGTCTGCGGTCGAGCATCTCTTGAGCGTGGCCGGTGACCAGGCCGTTTCCGGCCTGCTAAGATTCGAACAGGTTGATCAGCTCCCATCCATCAGTGTAAGTCTCTGCAATCGTGAACATGGCTGGACGATTTCAATGAGCGTAAACGTCGATCCGTGGCAAATGACAGACATGAATCTCTACTGTCAGAGTCGATATCAGGCGAATTCCTACCCTCGAGAGTTGGTATGAGCGGACAAGGGCTTGCACTTCCAGCAAAGCGGTGAGAGGGTCAGCAGCCAAGTAGATGACAGTATGTTTAGCCGACGCAGAGCAGAATCTACTAATCGCACTTCGACTTCCTAACGGAGATGTAGCCTGGGCAGGCGGTATCGCCCGATACCAGGTGCCGGACGAAAGAGTGATCACATTGAGCCTAGAGGCCGAAGAAGTGTTCAAATGAAGTGATCACTTTCTCCAAGAACAACTGCTCCTCATCAGAGCCTGTTAAGTAGAGTCTCGGACATTTGTCGGCAAACATTGGGTTAGGTGTGTCTAACCACTGGTTTACACGTTGCTCAGCCTCGCTGTCATCCTCTGTGCTCACTTTCACCATGAACGGTTGTTTCCTCACCGAATTCAGGCCGTCTACCAAGGCCTCCAATGAGAGCACGTCCATACCACCAGAAAATTGCACCAAGTGGGTAGTCGGAGAACCCTTCACAACAGCTAGAAAACGTTGATATAGGCGATTCTCTTTATCAGCCAAATCATCTGGTTCCACCGAGCGAGTAGGATTCCAAATGTCAAACCTCTCGCGTCCGAGTAGTCTGGCGACGTGCTCTTCTATCCGTTTTGAGCGGCTCTTCCCGCTTAAGACGAGGGATATGGCTGCCGGGGACTTTCCGAGATCTTGGGCAATCTTTAGCTGCGAAATCCCTCGCTGTTTCAGCTCTTGCTTGAGTAGAGAGGCGTTCATTACGCGATTGGTTCCCACAGTAGGCGGAATCTGCTGACAATTCACTCGGAAAGTATAGCGTCGATTGACCCAACCTGGTGCTTCTCAGCCCTTAAGGAACGCAATGCAAGCCAAACGCTCGAAAATCCCGATCAAGGGCAACGCATGAGCGTAGTTTCAATCTCTCGCAAAGAGCAAAGCTCGTGCAGTCGGTAAAGCTAAAGGACTTGTCAGAATAGCCAGAGAAAATCGTCCAGGCCGCTTCCTCGTCTTTGGGAGAGATTCGTTCCAAGCGTGCCAAGGTTCCAATCCGCAACTGATCTCCAAGTTGTTGGGCAACTTTGAATCCGAGCTTAAATCGTACCAATGTAAGCGTCTCGTCGAGAATGAAATTGCTCGTTACGAGTCGGTTGCGGTTCGCTTGCAGCGCATCAAAGACAGGCTGGTGATAGGGGTCTTGGTCATCCGCAAGCGCGTACCAGCCGCTCGTGTCTACAAACAGTTTCTTCAATCGCCGCTTCCATATAGATAGCGGTTGTGGTCGCGTCCGACAGGTTCTCCAGTACCAGATCCAATACCTTTCACTGAGAGTAGCGGATCAGCACTCTGTTCCCGGGCCAATCTAAAGTGGTTGTCAACGAGTTGTCGAATAATGGCGGCTAGGCTGGCGCCTTGACGCTTCGCTTCTTCCCCCAAGAGGCGGTATTGCTCAGGTTCGAGTGATATCTGAGTTCGGTGCATGGGAAGATGCGGATTCTGTCAACAGCGATGATTTTACATCACACAAACTTATGATGTATACATCATAAGTGCAGTCAATTGGGGGGCCATGCCCTGTCCTATGCCAATTCGCCACCAAACGCGAGAACTTCGCAAATGTTCTTCCGATTCAGGTGAAGCATCAGCAATCGATCAAAGCCGAGGGCGACTCCTGAGACGGGCGTGAGTCCTGACCGGAGTGCAGATTCGAGCCGTGGATCGCATTCGATTGGCGCAAGGCCTTTGTCGCGCCTGATGGCGTTATCGTGAAC